>JADCGG010000191.1 GCA_020249125.1 Roseomonas sp.
CATAGCTGAACAGGGAACCTGCCACCGCATCATTGCCGCGCATCGCAACCTCAAACAAATGCGATGACAGTGAATCATAGATAGCGAAATCAGGCTACGAATTTCAGCAGCCTGCTAGAAGTTGATTTTCAATTCAAAGGGCCGGGGCAGCAAAGCCACCCCAAACACTGTCCTCAAGCAGCCTGGGCAGGCGCTTCGGTCAAGGCAGCCGGCCGGCTGGCCTGCACCGGGATTTGCCGCGGCTTCAGCGCTTCCGGCACTTCATGCCTCAGCGCGATATGCAGCAAGCCGTTTTCCAGCTTGGCACCGCTCACCACAATGTGATCGGCCAGCACGAATCGGCGTTCAAAACCGCGCCCGGCAATGCCGCGATGCAGGAATCGGCGGGTTTCTTCCGGCGCGGGCTGGGCGCGGCCCACCACCGTCAGCGTATTCTGATGCGCGGTGATGTCCAGGTCTGCCTCGGCAAAACCGGCCACTGCCATGGTCAGCACATAGCTGTCATCGCTGGTCTTTTCGATATTGTAGGGCGGGTAACCCCCGGCATCGGCGCCGCTGCGGGCCGTATCCATCAGCCGGGCCAGGCGATCAAAGCCAATGGCGGTGCGGAAAAGAGGGGAAAAATCGGTCGCATTCATAGCAAGGACACTCCTTTGCAAAGCAAGGTCCGTTGAGGCCAGCGGATACGCACCCCAATGCCCCCTGCTGGGCAGCATCTGGCTTGTTCCGCGCCAGGGGCCCAAATGGCGCCCCTAGCGGGTAGGACATGGAAAGCGCCCCGCCACCAATCAAGGGGCAGCGGGGTCAAGCATCCGGATTTTTGCGGAGCGCGGTTTGCGGCTTCAGCCCGCGCGGAACGTGATGGGCTTCGCCCCTTCCCACAGCACCGCGCGTCCGGCCTTCGCCAGGCGGTCCAGCCCTTCGCGAATCGTCAGGAAGTGGTTGCCTGCCAATTGCCCGGCCTTGCTGGCAAAGCAGCAGGGGCCATAGGCCACCAGGATTTCCGTTTCACTCATCGAACCAGGATGCACAATGATCTGCCCCGGCGCAGGGTAGCTGGTGGCGTTTTCCCAGGGGATGGAAAGTTCGCGCTCACCCATCGGGATCCAGCAGGCTTCACCGGACCAGCGCACATGGATAATGCGGTCCTGATAGGGCAGCAGGGCGCGGAAGCGCGCGCAGGTCTTGGGGGCGGCGGCGTCCTCAAAAAACGCCTCGAAGATTTCCCCACCTATATCAATGATGATGTCGGCCATGTGCGCCCCCGGTTGTGCCACCGGCACGGCGCCGGCGCGCGGGGGTTACGCGACCCGGCCCCGCTTGCCAAGCCGGGGCGCACCACCGGGGCGCTTGCGCCCTTCCATGCCGGGGCCGGGCTTGGCTTTCTTTTCAAAGCGCTTGAGCGGCTTGCCCGGCTTGCCAGGCTTGGGAGGCTTGGGGGCGGTGGCGGCCTTGCCGGGCCTTGCCTCACGCGCGGGCGCGGCCCTTTCGGCCCTCTGCGGCACTTCCCGAGCAGCCTGCCGGAAGGGCTGCATGGGCTGGATCTGGATATCCTCTCGATCATCGGCGCTATTCTGCCTTGCAGCAGCGGCGAAACGCTCCGCGGCATAGGGCGCGATTTCCACCATGGTTTCCTGGCCGAGGATACGGATGCGCCCAATCTCCTGGCGCGTCAGATGCCCGCGCCGGCACAAAAACGGCAGCAACCAGCGCGGGTCGGCATTGCCGTTGCGCCCGATATTAAGCCGGAACCAAACACCTTCCCCACCACGCGGCGCATCGGCGTCAGGCGCTTCCCGCCGCACCTCGCGCCTTTCGGGCTTTTGTTCTGCGATTTCCTCGGGCGCCGGCAAAGGCGCGCGGAGCATCTTTATCAGCGCCGCGGCCAGGGTTTCGCTGGTGATATCGCTACCACCGAGCAGGCGCTGCGCAAGCGCCAGATCATCTTCCGATGTTTCTTCCGCCAATACACTCCGCGCCTGTTCGGCCAGGCGTTCCGCATCGCGCGCGCGCACGGCATCGGCGGAAGGCGCCGGGCCCCAGGTGGCGGCGACCTTGGCTGCGCCGATCAACCGTTCCGCCATGCGGCGGCGCGGATGCGGCACCAGAAGCACACTGGTGCCCTTGCGCCCGGCGCGACCGGTGCGGCCACTCCGGTGCAGCAGGGTTTCAGAATCACGCGGCAATTCCGCGTGAATCACCAAATCCAGTTCCGGCAAATCAATGCCGCGCGCCGCGACGTCGGTGGCGACACAAACGCGCGAACGACCATCGCGCAGCGCCTGCAGGGCGCGCAGCCGCTCTGCCTGGGTCAATTCGCCGGATAGCGCCACGGTAGGAAAGCCGCGTTCCGCCAGATTGCCATGCAGCCGCGCCACGGCGGCGCGTGTGGCGCAAAAGACCATGGCCAAGGGTGGGTTTTCCAGGCGGAGTAAATTCACCACGGCGCGTTCAATTTCATGCGGCGCGATCGCCATGGCGCGATAGGTGATATCGCCATGCGCTTCCCCACCGCCACCCACTTCCAGGCGCAGCGCATCGCGCTGATAACTCTTGGCCAAAGCCGCAATGGCGCGCGGCACGGTGGCCGAAAACATCAGCGTGCGGCGTTCCGGCGGCAGACGATCCAGGATCGCTTCCAGTTCTTCTCGGAAGCCCAGGTCCAGCATTTCATCGGCTTCATCCAGCACGACCACGCGCAAAGCATCGGGCTTCAGATTGCCGCGTTCCAAATGATCACACAGGCGGCCCGGCGTGCCGACGATGATATGCGCACCGGCCAGCAATTGCCGCTTTTCAGCAATGGGGTCCATGCCGCCCACACCGGAAGCGATGCGTCCGCCGGCGGGGGCGTAAAGCCAGGTGAGCTCCGCCTTCACCTGCAAGGCCAATTCGCGCGTGGGGGCGACCACAACGGCAAGCGGCGCACCAGGTGGCGGCAGACGTTCCGCGCTGCCCAGCAATTCAGGCGCAATCGCAAGCCCGAAAGCGACCGTCTTGCCCGAGCCCGTCTGGGCCGAGACAAGCAAATCCCGCCCGGCAGCATCTTCGGCCAGGACAGCGCTTTGCACGGGGGTGGGGGCGGCATAGCCGCGTGACGTCAGCGCCGATTGTAGCGCCGCAGGGATACCAGAAAAGGACATGGGGAGATTGGTCTCGGAAAAAGCAAACCTTTCCTTGCGCCTCGGCGCCGTGCCGCGTCAAGCTTAGCTTGGTTTTGGGCATTGATCCCGGCGCATGGCTGGGTCACGCTGAGACGCGTTGAAAAGGAGGAACACCATGCAAGAAACCATCCTGTTTCCGGGGAAAGTCGAATGGTCCGGCGAAAATCCTGGGATTTCCTTGAAGGAGGACCCGAATGGCCCCTTCACCACGCTGGCCAGTTTTTTCCGCGTGGTGCTTTCACCGCATGGCGCCGGCCATGCGCTGGTGCTGATGCAATCCCCGCATGAGGCGAACCCATCAGATGCGGCGGCAAATTGGTGCCTGACGGATAATGAACCCCTCGCGCGTTGGCTGATTGCCGAATACCTCAGCCATTTCGGAGCGTTCCGTGGCATTGCGGGGCTGGCGGGCCTGCGCTTCCGCAAGCTGGATGAGGTGAAAAGCGCCGGCGATCCGCGCAGCCATTACAGCGAAAGCGTGCGCGCGGGCGATATGACGGTTTCGATGGCGTGGCAGGGGCTGGGTGAGCCCTTCTGCTTCGCCTTCGCGCCGCCGCAATCCGCCACCGGCAAGCATGTGATGCCAAGCCTCTTCATCGGCTGCGAAAGTGCCGCCGTGACGGTGAATGGTGTGCGCCGGCCAGGTGCGCCGATCCCGCGCGAAGTGGCGGGGCGCAAGATCAGCACGGCGATGCTCGCCTTCTGTGAGACCTGGCTGCGGGTTTAGGCAGGTTACGCCGCGCGGTATTGCCTCAGCGATCCGGCATGCATGATCCGCCCCGCCAAGGGGCGGCCAATGATGCGTTCGGCAAGCCGCGCGGCTTCAATCAGCCGGTCAAGATCAATGCCGGTTTCGATGCCCATTTCGTGGCACAGAAACACCATGTCTTCCGTGCATATATTGCCCGCGCCGCGCGCATCGCCATGGCCGGCAAAGGGGCAGCCGCCGAGGCCCGCGACAGAACTGTCAAATAGCGAAACACCCATCTCAAGCGCGGCGAGCACATTCGCCGTGCCAAGCCCGCGCGTATCATGCAAATGCAGCCCCACTTCCACATCGGGCAGCTTTTCGCGCAGCATCCCAACCAAACGCCGCACCGCCTGGGGATTGGCCCAGCCCATGGTATCTGCGAAATAGAGCTTCTTCAGGTCAATGCCACGTTCCGCGCAAAGCCGATGCGCCCAGAGCAATTCCTGCACGGGCCTTTCGGGCGGGATTTCGCCTTCGTAATTGCAGCCAAAGGCGGTCATCACCAAGGCGCGTTCAACAGTCACGCCAGCTTCGGCGTAAAGATCAAGCCAGCGCACCACGCGTTCACGCATTTCCGCTGCGGTGCAGTTATTGTTGCGCTTCGCGAAGGCATCGGATGAATAGAGGCTGATCTTGCCGACCAGATCCACGCCCTGGGCGGCGCGGGCGCGATGAAAACCCTGTTCATTCAGCCAGAGCGCTTCATAACGCACGCCGGGGCGCTTTTTGATGGCGGCGAAGAATTCGGCTGAATCCACCATCTGCGGCACGGCCTTGGGCGAAACGAAAGACGCCACTTGAATGGCGGTAAGCCCTGTTTCGGCAAGTGCTTCCACCAAAGCCACACGATCCGCGAGCGGGTAGATCACGGGTTCGATCTGAAACCCCTCGCGCGGGCCTTCCTCATGGAAATGGACATGCTTTGGCAGATCGGACATGGCGATACTTCCTTGCTTGCAGGCGTTGACAGCGCGGCGTAGCGCGATGACGCTTGCGCGTGACTATGGCGCCGCAGGCGAAGCGGCGCCAGAGCCGAGGGGAAAGCCATGAAAGACACCACAGTACAGCGCCGCGCGGCGCTTTTGGGGGCTTTGGGCCTGGCAGGCGCGCAAGGCGTCGCCGCGCAACCGGCCACGCGCTGGCCGGATCGGCCCATCCGCTTCATTGTCGCCTTCCCCGCCGGCAGCGGCACGGATGTCACCACGCGCAATTTCACCGATGCGCTGAGCGCGGAATTGGGCCAGCCGGTGGTGGTGGATAATCGCGGCGGTGCCAATGGTTTTATCGCATCGGAAGCCGTCGCCCGCGCACGGCCAGATGGTTACACCTTCCTCTCCACCGCCAATACTACGCATGGGTCAAACCCCGCGCTGTTTCATCGCCTGCCTTACGATCCAATCGCGGATTTCGCGCCGGTCGCCTTGATTGGTGTCGGTGTGCTGCTGGTGGTGGTGAATAATGATCTGCCTGTGCGCAGCATGCGCGAACTTGCCGATTATGCGCGCGCCAATCCGGGCAAGCTCAATTTCGCCTCTGGCAGTGCCTCATCACGGGTGGCTGGAGAGATGTTCAAATCCATGGCCGGGGTGGATATGGTGAATGTCACCTATCGCTCAAACCCGCTTGGCATAACGGATGTGATTGGCGGTGTGGCGCAGGTGATGTTTGTGGATGCCACAACTTCCATGCCGCAGGCGCGGGAAGGGCGCGTGCGCGCGATTGGTGTCACCAGCCGCCAGCGCGTGGCGATGATGCCTGATTTGCCGACCGTCGAAGAACAGGGCTTCCCTGGCTATGAAATGCTGTCCTGGAACGCGATCTATGCGCCGGCGGGCACGCCGCCTGAAATCGTTGCGCGCGTCAATGGCTTGGTGAATGAGATCATGGCCCGCCCCGCAGTGCGCGAACGCTTGACCGCCAGCGGCATGGTGCTGCGCCCCGGATCACCCGATGATCTGGCGCGCTTTCAAGCCAGCGAGATTGAAAAATGGAAGCGCCTGGTGCGCGATTCAGGGATTGAAGTGCAATGAGGGGCGTCCTGGAAGGTGTGCGAGTGATTGAACTTGGCCAGGTGCTGGCCGGGCCATTCGCGGGCGCGATTTTCGCCGATCTGGGCGCGGATGTGATCAAGGTGGAAAAGCCCGATGGCGGCGATGATGCGCGCCGCATGGGCCCGGATTTCCACCATGGTGACGCACTGAATTTCCACGAATTCAATCGCGGCAAGAAATCCGTCACGCTGGATCTGAAATCACCGGCAGGTGTCGTAGCGTTGCATGGCTTGTTGGCTGATGCCGATATCATGCTGCATAACCTCCGCCCTGGTGCGGCGGAGGCGCTTGGCATTGGCGCGCAAGCCGTCACCGCGCGGCATCCGCATTTGATCTATTGTGAAATGTCAGCCTTCGGACATATCGGACCGGAAAAATTGCGGCCTGGCTATGAACCGCTGTTGCAGGCTTTCGGCGGGCTTTCTTCCATCACCGGCGAACCGGATGGCCCGCCGGTACGCATGGGTGCTTCCGTGGTGGATCAGGGCACCGGGCTTTGGACCGTGCTCGGCGCGCTTGCCATGCTGGAACGGCGCCACCGCACGGGCCAGGGTGGTGTCGTGAATACATCGCTGTTTGAAACCGCGTTGCTATGGGCGGGGCAGAAAATCAGCGCCTATGTGAATATGGGCAAGCTGCCGGAACGCCATGCCTCTGGCCATCCGAACCTGACGCCTTACGAAGCCTTTGATGCCGCGGATGGGCCGGTGCTGGTGTGCTGCGGGAATGATCGGCTTTTCGCGAAATTCGCTGCCGAGCTGGGCCATGCGGAATGGGCCAGCGATGAACGCTTTGCGACCAATCGCGCGCGTCTGAAGCACAAGGCGCTGTTGCTGCCGATGATCGCCGCACTCATGCGCATCACGCCGCGCGCGGAATGGCTGGAACGCCTCGCACGCATAGGTGTGCCTTGCGCGCCGGTGAATAACATCTCGGAAGTGCTCGCGGAACCACAAACCCAGGCGCTTGGCATGGTGCAGCCTGTGCCGGGCGAGGATTTTTCCCTGGTGGCGATGCCGCTTTCCTTCAATGGCGAAAGACCGCGCATGGCAGGGCCGGCGCCACGGCTTGGCGCGCATAATGCCGAAATTTTGAAGGGCTGATCAGCCGACGACGCGACGATTCACGCCGCCAGCATCGCTTCCACAATTTCCTGCACTTCCAAAGCTTCGCGCAGCGTTGCCAAGCGATGCGCCTCACCACGTGTCATCGCCGCCACCTCAGCCAATTGGCCCTTCAGCACCATGGGGCGCATTTTCTCATTGGGCAGCGCATCAGGCGCCTGCGCCCAGGCGCCATCGGCGCCAAGCCTTTCGGCGAAGGACCAATCACGCAGCCGGATCGCGCCATTCAGTGTCCAGGTATTGTGATCATCCTTGGTGGTGGTGCCGACCGAGCCTTGCAGCGTGACGGGCACGCCGCCCGCGCTCAGCCGCGCTTCAATGGCGGTCTCAGCGCCATCGCCAGCCGGGTAGGTGGCCTTCGCGTCCAATAGCGTGAGAGGACCCAATTGGCGGCGCGTCAGGAACAGAAAATGGGAAACCACTTCGCGCGTGAAGCCACCCTCCGCCCGTTTCGCGAGCCAACTTGCCGCCGCCTGTTGCCAGCCGCGCGGCCAGGAGGGGAACGCAACTTCAATGGCGAGGCGTTCCGCCTGCATCCCCGCGCGCCAGGCGGAAAGCTGCGCGACGGCGGGCGAAGATGCCATGGGGAAATTCACCGCAGCCCGCGCGCCGGCTGCCTCTGCCCGCGCCACGAAAGCGCGTGCTTCAGCAAGCGATGTCGCGAGTGGTTTTTCGATGAAGACGCTGCGGCCGGCGGCTATTGCAGCTTCGGCGAGCGGAATATGCGCGGCCGGCGGGGCTGCGATGTAAAGGCAATCGCAGGCGCTGATCACCGCATCCGGGGTCGCCACCATGCGCGGCGCGCCGGCAATGCCGGCCAGGCGCCCAGCCGCCGCCGGCGCTGGGTCCCAAACCGCAACCGGCGTCACGCTTTCCGCCGCATGGTCCAGGGCAGCGCGCAGCAAACGCTCACCCATGATGCCAAGGCCGATGATTCCAAGCGTAACGGGTTTGGGCATAGTAGGGTCCTTAAAAGGGGCTTGTTCGAAAGCCTGACTGCCACCACCATGACCGAACCGCAACCTGAAGGCCGGAAGGGCGCGCATGGTCCAGAAAATTCCCGAAGCGGGCTACCGTTTCATTCCTGGCGTCTATCAATATAGCGCTGGTGTTGCCGCCGAACCTGGCTTCCGGTTGGAACGCGTGCGTTTTGCCGAACCCTTGCCGCTGATGGCGGGCTTTGCGCGCATCGCCGCTTGGCTTGAAACACAAGGCCGGCCCAAGGCGGCTTTCGCGGCCTGCGAATTACGATCCCCCGCGCCTTTCACGGAAGAAGGCTTCGCGGCCTTCAATCGCATCTATGGCGGTGTATTGCAGGAATGGGGGCTGTTCCGCGATGGGCTGAACCCGGTGGCGCGCAGCAATGTCTGCCCGGAAATCGTCCCTCCGACCGAGCCCTGCTTTCATGCTTTTGTCTATACCGTGCCGGATGAAGCTGCGGCGCCATCCTTTGCGGTCGCTGGAAGCGGCGAAGCGGCGGAAGGCAAAGGCGATTATCGCAGCCAAACCGTGGCACTTGGCGATACCTCACCCGCCGGCATGCTGGCCAAGGCGCGCTGGGTGCTTGGCGAAATGGAATGCCGCATGGGCCTGCTTGGCGCCGATTGGCGCGGCACAACGGGCGTGCAGGCCTATACCGTGCATGACATGACGCCGTTTTTTGCCGAGGAAATCGTCCGCCGCGGCGCCGCGCGCCATGGGCTGACCTGGCAATATTGCCGCCCGCCAGTTAAGGATTTAGAGTTTGAGATGGATTGTCGAGGTATCGCACGGGAGGTTGTGGTTAGTTGATCTACCCCAAGACCCGCCATAAGACTTTGGGAGTGACTGATCATGTCTGATATGCGCGGGACAACTGCAGAAGTTGGCTATGATTTCACGCGCGATTGGTTTTCGATCTATGCCCCCGTCTGGAAACGTATCCTTGATCAGGAACAACCCAGAAATTTACTGGAAATTGGCTCCTTTGAAGGTCGCTCCGCCTGCCACATCATCGAATATGGGGCGGCTTTAGCAGAAGGTCAGGTTTCACTAACCTGCGTGGATACCTGGGAAGGCAGTATAGAACACCGCCAAGGCGGCCCTGCCGAAGCCGCAATGAGCGATGTTGAACGCCGTTTTGATCACAATACCCGCCTCGCACTCTCAAAAGCCGCCAAGCCAGTTGGCTTGCGCAAGCTGAAGCTAAAATCGCAGTATGCCTTGGCCGGCCTCATCACAGCTGGCGCTACTGAGAGCTTTGATCTGATCTACATCGATGGGTCACATGAAGCGCCAGATGTCTTGGCTGATGCAACCATGGCATTTCCACTACTTCGTGTCGGCGGTACGATGATTTTTGATGATTACCTTTGGTCCATGGATCGTCCGGGGGCACAGGATGTGCTGCGCATGCCAAAGCCGGCAATTGATGCTTTTATGAATATCTATCAGCGCAAGATGGTAGTTTATCCTGGCCTTCCGTTGCGTCAGCTTTATGCCCGGAAGATCGCCCCGTGATCGGCTTCGCGTTTCATCTCACGCGCAGAAAGGTCTAAAATGACCGAGCCCCTGATCCGCGATCCTGGTCGCATTCGTGATCTTTCCGCCGTGATGGCGAAAGGTGAGGTCACTTCGGAAACCCTCGTGCGACGCTATCTGGCGCGCATCGCCGCCGTGGATGGCCAGGTAAAAGCCTGGATTCACGTGCTGGCCGATGGCGCACTTGCCGAAGCACGCGCTTTGGATGCGGAACGCAAGGCGGGCAATATCCGCGGCCCGCTGCACGGTATTCCTGTTGGCATCAAGGATGTGATTGATGTGCGCGGCCTGCCGACGCGCGCCAATAGCCCATCCCGCGCTGATATCGCGCCGGCCAGCGCCGATGCCACGGTGGTGGCGCATTTGCGCGCGGCGGGGGCGATTATCCTCGGCAAGCTGCACACCACGGAATATGCGTTTTTCCAAAGCCTGCCACCCACGCGCAACCCATGGGATTTGGCGCGCACGCCGGGCGGTTCTTCGGCAGGTTCAGGGGCGGCGATTGCCGCCGGCATGGTGCCGCTGGCGCTTGGCACCCAAACCGCGGGCAGCGTCAATCGGCCCGCTGCCTATACCGGGGTATGCGCCTTCAAACCCTCGACGCTTGCGATTGGTGGGGTTGGTGTGGTGCCTCTGGCGCCTTCCTTCGATACGGTCGGCGCCTTTGGTGCCAGCGCGTAGGATGCGGCCTTTCTGGCGGCGGGTTATGCGGCGGATCATTTGCGGCTGGCCAGCCGCCCCACCACAACGCCGCGCATTGTGCTGCTGCAAGACCCGCTGATCGAAAGGCTGCAACACCCAGCGACGGCGGCGCGCATTGCCACGCTGGCGGAACAGCTTGGCGCTGCCGGCCTTACGCTGCATCGCGCCAGCGCTGATGTCGGCTTTGCCGAAATGATCGCGCGTCATCGCCGTGTCATGCTGGCGGAATTGGGCCGCACCCATGCCGGACTGCCGCGTGATCGGATTGCGACCGCTGTTGCGGATGGTATCGCAGAAGGCCTGGCCATTCCGGATGAGGAATATCACGCGGCACTTCGCGACCTTGCCGGTTTTCGCGCGCGCTTCTGGGCAGGCTTTGCGCCGGATGATTTCATCCTGACCCCCGCCGCGCCCGATGTAGCGCCAGAGGCCGGCAGCACGGGTGATCCTTCCTTTGTCATTCCAACCACGGTGCTGGGTGGGCCGGTGGTCACGCTGCGCGCGGGCCTGGCCGCTGATAGCGGCATGCCGGTGGGCGCGTTGCTGTTTGGTCGGCCCGGGGCGGATGCCGCCATGGCGTCCTTTCTGTTTTCGGCGACGGCGACCGCGCTTGATCTTTAGGCCCGAAAGCTTGCCGTGCCCGGCCATCCGGCACATCTACAGGGCAGCGCGGCTTTCGTGGTAACAGACCCCTTGGTTTCCGCGCGCAGGAGGCATTTTGAGTTTCTGGGGTAAGATGCTGGGCGGTGTGGCGGGCTTCGCCATGGGTGGCCCCTTGGGCGCCATGGTGGGGGCCGCGCTTGGCCATGCTGCGGATGCCGGGGCGCTGGGCGGCAAATCGCCCGCGCTTTCCGCTGCCACACCCGATCTGATGGCGTTTTTCGGCAGCAAGGAAAACCTGTTCTCCTTTTCTGTTGTCGTGCTTTCAGCCAAGCTCGCGAAGGTGGATGGGCCGATCAAACGGGAAGAAATCGCCGCCTTCCGCAGCCTGTTCCATGTGCCGGAAGAAGCGCTTGGCGAAGTGGGCCGGCTGTTTGATCAGGCACGCGACTCCGCCGAAGGCTGGGAACCCTTCGCGGAAAAGCTGGGCGAGGCCTTTGCCGACAACAAGGCCATGCTGGAAGATGTGCTGGTGGCTTTGGTGCAGATCGCGCGCGCTGATGGCCCGGTCACGAAATCAGAAGGCGATATGCTGCGCGGCATGCATGCGCGCTTTGGCCTGGATGCCGCCGCCTGGGAACGCGCCAAGGGCGGCACGCGCCGCGCCGCGCCACAAGCGCAGGGCGAAGACCCGTATCAGATGCTCGGCCTGACCCGACAGGCGAGTGATGAGGAAGTGCGCCTAGCGTGGCGTAAGCTCATGCGGGAAAATCACCCCGATAGCCTGGCATCGCGCGGTGTGCCGCAGGAATTTGTGAAGCGGGCTACGGAACAAGTTGCGCAGATCAACGCTGCCTGGGACAAGATCAAGCGCGAACGGGGCCTGTAGCCGTGCTGCGCATCCGCGACGTGCCAAGCCCCAATCATGAAGCGCGGCCCGATGGCGCGGTGATTGACACACTTGTGCTGCATTACACGGGGATGCGTTCAGGGCGCGAGGCCATCGCGCGGTTGTGCGATCCCGCCGCCAAGGTTTCCGCGCATTATGTGGTGGAAGAAGATGGCGCGGTGTTTCGCCTGGTGGCGGAGGACCGCCGCGCTGCCCATGCCGGCATTTCGCATTGGCGCGGCAGAAGCGCGCTGAATGGCAACAGCATCGGGATCGAGATTGTGAATCCCGGCCATGAATGGGGCTATCGCCCTTTCCCCGCTTTGCAAATGGCCGCTGTTTGCGATTTGTGCCTTGAGATCATGGCGCGCCACCCGATTGATCAACGCAATGTGGTGGCACATTCGGATATCGCGCCGGACCGCAAGCAGGACCCGGGGGAATTGTTCGATTGGCAGGGATTGGCAGCGAATGGCGTTGGGCTATGGCCGGGCGCGGACCCGGCGCCCGTTGATGAAGCCGCGCTGCTTCCGATGCTGGGTGCCATTGGCTATCGCACCGATTTGCCGCTTTCCCTGTTGCTGACAGCGTTTCAGCGCCATTGGCTGCCAGGCTGCGCGGATGGGATTGCGGATGCCGCGACGCGGGCGCGGGTGGCGGCGGTGGCGCGGGTGTTTGAATAAGGCAGGCCGGCTAACGCCTCGGGCGAGCAATATTTTGCGCTGGTCGCTGCCATGTTAGCGACCAAGGCGGTGTTGAACATAGGTGTTTTAAGCCATAGTCGAAAACTGGAATAATTCTTCAACTTTGTAACATTAAATTCCAGCTAAATCCTGGACGAATCTACGTGCCGTCTCGATTTCTGGATCAGAGGCTAAGTCCCGCGTGAGAACTGCATTAACCCATTTGGGTCCATGCCCGTTTTCGGTTCGAACATACCCCTCAAGCTCTCCAACCTCGACAACGAAAAGACCGCCAGCACGAAGGTTGCCAAGTAATCGCTCACAGGCCCTCGATGGATCACCGGGAGGAACAAAAGATTTCCCAACACTTTTCGCATGAGCCCAGGCAGAAGACCGTCGTAAAATAGCCTGTATTTGCATCTTCGCCTTCGGGGGCAAGACCGGGGTGTCAGTATCTGTGAAAACTTTCAGGATTTCACTCTTAACTTCCTCAGTGTTGAGATCGGGTTTTTTACTGTCAACAGCAGATTTAACAATCTGCCAATCCTTCTGTAACGATACCCAATCAATCCCCAGAGCCTCAATGATTGATCTTAACGGCTGCTCTTCTGACAGCACATCAAAATCCGCTACTGCATTTACAGGAACATCGACTTCTCGAAGCGCGCGAATAACAATTGGAAGCCTCGATTTTCCTCCGCAATGCGTGAACATGAGATCGGGCCGCTTTGAGTCGTCCGATTTACTCGCTATCACCGCATCGAGGACTGCGGCGAAAAAGCGACAATCAGAATCAGCCTCGCAAACAACAACACGCTCATGAAATAACCCATCAAGTATGTTGGAATATCGCAACAAAGGATCACCCCATAACTCCTTGATCCGATGATTATCCAACATCCGAACAATATTTTTATCACCGCTCCGCTGAACTCGGAGTACTTTCACGACCGGGCTCTCGGCATCGAGCACACCCCTAAGAATGTCTGTGCTATGCGTCGCTATGAAGAGTTGGCGATCTTTATGCCTGTCTTGAACTAGCGTTGTGCCCAACAAGCGCGCCTGTGGCGGATGCAAGAAGGCTTCCGGTTCATCGATAAGCATTATGCTCTCTTTTCCTACCGAGGTAGACAGAAGCACGCCAGCGAAGCTACGCATCCCATCTCCTTGGTAATGCAGGGTGGGTAGCTTTTCTAATTCTTCAACGAATTCTCTACTCACGCGATCTTTTCCAGGCCCAGGTATCGGACGCGCGCCAACATGTAACGGCACTTGGTTCCCGGCATTTCGATGTACAATTAAATCTATGCCAAATGCCTTCCGAAATTTTGCACTCAATCGGAGTTCTAATTCGTCGTCGCGTTGCAAAAAATGAATCGGATGAATGGGATCAGCATGCAGCAATGCAATATTTCCTGGTGGATTACAGATTTGAAGGCGCTCGTCCGCAGAAAGGAAGTGGCAAAACCAGCGTGACAAGGCGCCTAAGACGTGGTCTTCTCGTTGCCAATAGTGACTGGCGATACTTTGTTGAACAGATTGACCGAGAGCTTGAAATACTGGGTCGCCCACCGGCGAGCCAGACTGCCGGACAGTCCAACCAACAAGCCAGCTGCTTAGTGTCTCTGGGCTTCCTATGCGCTGGATTTCCAGCGCCTTCAGGACCGGGCTAAAGGCGTCGCCCTGTAGTTTGTCCCTGATTGCACGCAGGGCAGCACTTTTTCCGGCGTTATTGGGGCCAACAACAAGGACCACGTCATCTTTTGAGAACGAAACCTTAGTGTCATCGCTGAACGTAAGACTGATAATGGCGACCCTAGGCGAAGTAGGTGCATTCATCGATCACATCCCTTTGTGCTAGCAGCACCGATCACAGCAAACGGTAGTGTCCGAGCCGTCCTGCGCGCTTGATAAAGTATTCTATCCGCATGATGACTATTCAACAGGCACGAAAAGCTTGTATGCCCTACAAGCGCCTTCCGCCAGCCCATGCCGCAAACCGCGCCCGCGTCGCCGCAATCCGCACCACCACCGCTTCCCCTTGACCACCCCACCCCTAAAGCGCCATATGCCCCAAGCGTCAGACGGCCGGGCGTCCGCTGGTTCGTGAGCGATCACGGGCTGGAGGAAAGTCCGGGCTCCACGGGAATAGGGTGCCGGTTAATGGCCGGCGAGGGCGACCTCAGGGAAAGTGCCACAGAAATCACACCGCCGCGGCGTGGTGACACCCCGCGGTAAGGGTGAAACGCTGCGATAAAAGCGCACCGCGCCCCCA
>JADCGG010000192.1 GCA_020249125.1 Roseomonas sp.
AGGCAGGCGGTGGCGCCAGGGGGGGCGGTATCAGCCATGGGAAGGGGCTCCGTTTTCGGGGTCTCGGATGGGGCGCCGGGTAGATCGGCAAGCGTCAGGCCGGTGGCGGTCAGGATGGCGGGCCAATGTTTTGTGGGAATCGCCTTGGATTGCCGCCATTTGCGGATGGCTTCCGTGCCTACGCCGCAACGCTCGGCCGCGGCTTCGGCCCCGCCCAGAAGGGTGATGATGTCTTCGACGCTGCGCATGCGCCGGCTTATCCGGGAAAAAACTTCCCAGAGCAAGAGAAAAGCGAGGGGTGGGAAATTTCCTCCCCAGGTTTATGCGCCAGCGAGCCGCGCCAGCTTGCCCCCCAGGCGCTGCATGGCGGCCTGGATACTGGCCTCGCTAAAGCCGGCAAAGCCCAGAAGCAGCCCTTGGGCGCGCGGTGGCCCGGCATACAGCGCGGAAAGCGGCGCGAGATGGAGCGCTTCTTCCGGTGCCGCCGCCGCGATGGCCTGATCCGTGACCCGCCCCGTCAAACGCGGCCCAAGCCTTGCCACCAGATGCAGGCCGGAATCGGTCGGTTCCGGCGTCAGATAGGGTGCCAAGGCTTCCTGCATGGCGGCCAGGCGGCGCCCATAGACCCGGCGCGTGCGGCGGATATGGGCGGCGAAATCGCCACCAGCTATGAATTCCGCCCGGGCGTCCGGCGCCAGGATGGAAGCCGCGACACCACGGCGCGCGGCGCGGCGCATCGGCCAATTGCACATGCAAGGGCAGCTTTGCCCGGTGATCGAGTGCGAGCGAAAGCAGCGCGGCCTCGGCCCTCGGGGCTTTGCGAAGTGGTCTGCTCATGTTTTGAAAACCGGACCTTTTCACCAAGCCACATTTCGCGGACGCTGCGCCCCTTGGCAAGTGACAGAAGGAACACCTCCATGCCCCGTAACAGCGCAGCGCCGTCTGATCGCACCCGCGTCAAGCGCATGCATGAACGCGGCGCTTATGACCGCGCCACCATTGACGCCATTCTGGATGCGCAACCACTCGCGCATATCGGCTATGTGCTGAATGGCGCGCCCTTCGTGACGCCAACGCTGCAATGGCGCGAGGGTGATCATGTGTATTGGCATGGCTCTGCCGCCAGCCGGATGATTGAAACCTGCATTGAAGCGGATGCCTGTGTCACCGTCACGCTGATGGATGGGCTGGTGCTGGCGCGGTCTGCCTATAATCATTCGGTCAATTATCGTTCGGTGATGCTGCTGGGTCGCGCGCGGTTGATCAGCGACGCGGGGGAGAAGGAAGCGCGGCTGAAGAATTTTGTGGAGGGCATGTTCCCAGGCCGTTGGGACAGGCTGCGTGCCATGACCGCCTATGAAGCCAAGGCGACCACCGTGCTGGCGATTGAAATCAATGAGGCATCGGCGAAAATCCGCCGCGGCCCGCCTGGCGATCCGGATGAGGATTTGCTGCAGGATGTCTGGGCGGGGGTATTGCCGCTCGAAACCCGCACCCTGCCGCCGATTCCCGATGCGCGCGGCAGCGTGGCGACACCACCGGAATATCTGACGCGATTCAAGATTGGGTGAGGGGGTCACGGTACTTGCAGGGTTAAGCCGCGCGGCGCCATGCTCGGGCCAGGGCAACTTCACAAGGCGCGTGCCATGACCTGGTCCATCCATCACGTTTCGCTTGTTGCGCATGATCTGGATGTGGCGGCGCATTTCTTTGGTACGCTGATCGGGCTTGGTGAGGCGCGGGCACCGGATGGGCAAAGCCGCTTCATTGGCGCAGCCGGGCGCGGCTTGCGTTTGCATCGGCCAGCGCCGGCGCTGGCGCGATCCGGGGCCGCGCTGCTGGGGCCGGTGGGCGGGCGTTATGTGGCGCTGGAAGTTGCCTCCCTGGCGGAAGTGATGGCGAAGCTGGATCAAGCGGGGCTGGCTTACGCGCCCGCTTTGCCTGGGGAGTTTGCTCAGCCGGCGATCTATACGCTGGACCCGGCGCTTAATCTTTTGCTGCTGCTGCAAGCGGATGGCGCTGCGCCATCAGCGCCGCCCGCCTGGCATATCCACCACGTCAATCTGCAAGCGCAGAAGCTGCGCGAAGCCGTGGCGTTCTACACAGACATCATCGGCATGGCGGAAGGGCGCTGGCGCGCGGCGACGCAGCGCGGGGATTTCAGCATAGACCCCGTCGAATTGGCCGTGCTGACCAAGGCGGATGACAATAGCGGGTTGCATATCATCCGCCCGGATGCGGGCTTCGCTTACCGCAACCGCTTTGCGCATAACCCTTCCATCGGCGGGCACCCCGCCTTTTGCGTGCCCGATGTCCTGGCGGTGAAGGCGCGGCTGGAAGCGGCGGGCGTGCCGGTTACTGATGCCGGCGTTTATGCCATGGCGGGGATGCACCAGATCTATGTGCTGGACCCTTCCGCCAACATGATCGAGGTGAACCAGAATGTCTGAAGCTCCGCCCCGCACCCTGATCACGGCCGCAGAGGCAGCCGCTGCCCCGAATGCCCCCGGCCGGCTTTCCGCGCTGCTGCTGGCGCATGGCACCATGCAGCTGCGCTGGTTCGCGCCGAAGGGTGAGGATGTGCAAACCCCGCATGACCAGGATGA
>JADCGG010000193.1 GCA_020249125.1 Roseomonas sp.
CTTCCGGGCTGATCGGCATGGGGGAAGTCGCCCGCGCCGCACCTGATGGCTATACGGTGCTGATCAATGCCTCGGCCCATTCCATCCTGCCGACCACGCATAAGGACAAGGCGCCTTTTGATATTCCAAGCGCCTTTCTGCCCATTACCATGCTGGGCCGCACCCCCATGCTCGTGACTGCAACGCCAAGCCTGCCCATCCACAACATCGCGGAATTGCTCGCCTATGCGCGGGCCAATCCGGGCAAGCTGAATTACACGGCGGGTTCGCCAGGCGGCGGGCCGCATCTGGGGGCGACGCTGTTTCGCCTGACCACCGGGGTTGATATTCAATTCATCCCCTATCGCGGGTCTGGTCCTGCCTTGCAGGATTTGGCCGCGGGCAATGTCCAGCTTGGCTTTGATTCGCTCACGGCCTCGGCGGGCCTTGCACGCGGCGGGCAGATCAGGCCGATTGCCGTCACGTCACTCACGCGCAACCGCGCCTTTCCCGACATACCGAGTGTTGCGGAAACCGTGCCGGGGTTTGAAGCCGATACCTGGGTCGCGGCCTTCCTGCCCGCGCGCACGCCAGCCCCCCTTCAGGCTGCGTGGCATGAGGCGATTGCAGCCGCCATCGCAGCGCCGGATGTGACGCAGCGCATGCTGGAATTGGGCACCGAACCAGGCGGCCAAAGCCCCGCCGAATTTGATGCGGTGCTGCGGCGGGAAATTGCAATGTGGGCCGATGTGGTGGCCAAGGCTGGGATCAAAGTGGAATAAAGCTAAAGCTTCTTCCGCAACCACACCCGCGCATGGCCCGCCGGCATGCCTTCCAGCTTGCCGAATTCCACATAGCCATTGCGCTTCCAGAAGCCCGGCGCCTGGAAGCTGAAGGTATCCGTATAGGCGTTGGTGCAGCCGCGTTCGCGGCCAATGGCCTCCGCACGGTGCAGCAATTCCTCACCGATGCCGCGCCGGCGCATGCCGCGTTCCAGATAGAGCCAATCAATGAACAGCCAGCCCCAGAAGGTCAGCCCAAGCAAGCCGCCGAGCGTCTTGCCATCGGCATCCTGCACCAGCAACGTCACCGGTTCCCGGTCATAAGGCCCGCCGGTTTCCTGGTTGAAATTATGCAGGCCGCGCTGAATGGCGGCGACAGCTTCAAATTCCGGCGCGGCATCTTCGACAATCTGGATGCCGTCCTTCAACGCAATGCTCATCCCGCGAGGCGCCCAAAGCCGGAGGAGGCGACCACGATCAAACCCAGGATCAAATTCATCAGCACAAGCTTTC
This sequence comes from Roseomonas sp., assembly GCA_020249125.1. Taxonomy (GTDB): domain Bacteria; phylum Pseudomonadota; class Alphaproteobacteria; order Acetobacterales; family Acetobacteraceae; genus Neoroseomonas. The sequence continues at coordinate 1,275 of JADCGG010000193.1, forward strand.
GTATGCTTTCCAGGGCGCGGGCCGCGCCCGGACGGTCATTGGCGGCCATTGCCCGGCGCATGGCAGCCCAAGGTCCGAAGAATAGCGCAAGGAAGATGAAACCCATAATCAGCCCAAGCAGATGCATCAGATGCAGGTTCCACCGCGCGCCGGAAAACCCGCCATGCCACAGGAAGAACAAGGCCCAGCCGGTCAGCAGCACGATGGGCATAGCGTGCCACACAATCAGAAAGAAACGCCTAAAGGCGGCCTGCGCGAGTGCCAGGCGCTCCGGCGGTTGCAGCACCTCATGCGCTGCCGGGCGCAGCACGAAAAGCGCGAAGGCCATGCCGCCCACCCAAAGCACGGCGCCCAGAAGATGCAGCGCGAGCAACAGATCACCCATCGTCAAACCCCTTTCTTGCGTAGGGCCTGCAAGGCTTCCGCGAGGCTCCGCACTTCTGCTGCAGCGGGGCCGCGCGGGGCGGCTTCCACGACGCCAAGCCCGGCCATGAAGGCCTGGGCATAGGCGGTGCGATTGCCAAGCACGGCATCCAGCATGGGCAGATTGCGGTCGCGGATTTGGCCTTCAATATCATCGCGCAGCTTGCCCGAAGCCGGGGCGCGGTTCAGCAGCAGCCGGAAGGGGCGCCTTTCCTGCTTGGCCAAATCAAGTGTCGCATCCATGGACCAAAGATCAGCGGCGGAAGGCTGCAAGGGCACCAGCACCAGATCAGCGCCGCGCATGGCAAGCTTGGCATCCGTGTCATCATGCGGGGCCGTGTCCAGCAGCACGAAATCCTGTTCGCGCTTCAGCCTTTCCAGCGTTGCAGGCAGGCGCCAGCCGGTTGGCGCCTCAAAATGCAGCGTATGGGCCTTTTTGCTCGCGCCGCGCTGCTGGTCCCAGCGCGCCAGGCTGCGCTGCGGGTCTATGTCCAAAAGCCCGACACGATGGCCGGCTTCCGCCAGCGCGGTGGCCAGATTGGCCGCCACGGTGGATTTGCCGGCGCCACCCTTGCGCTGGGCGATGGCGATCACGAAGGCCATGCGCGACTCCTTTGCTGAGGCGCCTGTATAGCAGTTTCGCGCTGCGCTTGTTCGCGGCCCTGCGCTATAACCCCGCCATGGCGCTGCCCTATCCAACCGAATTGCTGACCCCCGCCCAGATGGCGCGCGCCGATGCGCTGGCGCTGGCCCGTGGTTTTGCCGTGGAAGGGCTGATGGAAGCCGCGGGCAGGGCGGTGGCGCGGGCCATCCGCGCCAGGTTTCGCCCCTGCCGCGTGCTGGTATTGGCCGGGCCGGGCAATAATGGCGGCGATGGCTATGTCGCCGCGCGCCATCTGGAACAGGCCGGCTGGTCCGTTGCCGTCGCCTCCCTGGCGCCACCCAGCCCTGGCAGCGCGGCGGCTGCGGCGGCAGCGCGCTGGCATGGCCTGATGGTGCCGTTTTCTGAAGCCGAGGTCGCCCGCGCCGGGCTGGTGGTGGATGCGCTTTTCGGCGCCGGGCTGACGCGCCCGCTATCGCCGCAAGTCGCCCAAATCCTGCAAGCGGTGCGCGCCCCTTTGGTCGCGGTCGATGTGCCCTCTGGCCTGGATGGCGCCACCGGAGGGGTGTTGGGCTTTGCGCCCCAGGCCGCGCTTACCATCAGTTTTTTCCGCCTCAAGCCCGGCCATTTGCTGCTGCCGGGGCGGGCGCTATGCGGCGAGACGCTGCTTGCCGATATCGGCCTGCCAAGCTCGGTTTTGGCCGATATCGCGCCGCGCTGCTGGCGCAACCATCCCACCCTTTGGCGCCTGCCGAAGCTGGAACCCAGCAGCCATAAATATACGCGCGGGCATCTCACGATTCTGGCCGGCGCCACCATGCCCGGCGCTGCGCGGCTGGCAGCGGCGGCGGCGCGGCGGCTGGGCGCTGGGCTGGTCACGCTCCATGCCGAAAGCACCACCCATGCGGAAGGGCTGCGCGCCGATGCGCCTGGCCAATTGGTGAGCGACGCAACGCTGGAAGCGCTGCTGGCCGATGCGCGGCGCAAGGTCTGGCTCGCCGGGCCGGGGCTTTTGCCGCATGAGGCAACGCGTGCTGCCATTCGCGGCGTGATTGGTGCCGGCAAAACCCTGGTCGCTGATGCCGGCGCCTTGATGGCCGCTGCCCAGGCGCCGGACCTGCTGCGCGGCGCGGCAGTGATCACGCCCCATGGAGGCGAATTCACCAGGCTTTTCGGCGCACCGGGGGCGGATAGGCTTGCCGCCACACGCGCCGCCGCCGCACGGCTTGGCGCGGTGGTGGTGCTGAAAGGCCCGGATAGCATCATCGCCGCGCCGGATGGCCGCGTGATCATCAATGACAATGCGCCGCCCAGCCTCGCCACCGCAGGCACGGGCGATGTGCTGGCCGGCGCCATAGCGGCCTTGTTGGCGCAAGGCATGGCCCCGTTTGAAGCGGCTGCTGCTGGCGTTTGGCTGCATGGTGCGGGTGCCACCGCCGGCCCGCCCGGTTTGATCGCCGAGGATTTGCCCGCACTCATGGCCGCCGCGCGTCAGGCGCTGCCAGACTGAAAACGCCCGGCGCCCCGTAATCATCACAAAAATGCTTTGATTTTTTAACCAATTTTTCGATAGGCTCTCAGGCGAAGGGGATCGGGTAACGCATGTCCGATATCGCCATTGAAGCCGGCCTCATGAATCGCGCCATGCAGCGTGTGGCGTCGCTTTGGCGTGATCTCGCCTGGGTCGTGCAGCGCAGCCCGCAGCCCTTCAGTGATTTTGCCGAAGAATTTCGCGCCTGCCTTGAAGCGCGTGGCGGAGAGGTTTCCGCGCGCAACCGCGCGGCAGCGCTGGCCGAGCGCTATCGTGGCCTGGATGAGGCAGGCAAACTTGATTTCCTGCGCGCTTTGGCCAGTTTTGATTCCAACGCAGCGGCGGTGACCGATGCCATTGGAAAACTGAGCACCGCAACTGATGCAGCGCTGCGCGCCATTGCCTTGGCCGGGCTGCGCCGCGCCTTGGAACCGCCGCGCCTTAAGCTACTGACCGCCTTTGCCGCCATTCCGGATGGGGTAAAGTTTCTTGTCGAAATGCGCGCGGAATTGCTGCGCCTCAAGGATCAGGAAGCGCCCTTGCAGGCGCTGGAGACCGATCTGAAGGGCCTGCTCGCTTCCTGGTTCGATATCGGCTTTTTGGAATTGCGCGCGATTGATTGGAAATCGCCCGCCGCGCTTTTAGAAAAGCTTGTGGAATATGAAGCGGTGCATCGCATCCGCACCTGGCGGGATTTGCGCAATCGGCTTGACTCAGACCGCCGCTGCTACGCGTTTTTCCACCCGCGCATGCCGGATGAGCCGCTGATCTTCGTTGAAGTCGCGCTGGAACGCGGCATGGCTGCCAGTGTGCAAAAGCTGCTCGATGAAAAGGCGCCGTTGCAGGATGCCGGGCAGGCGGATACGGCCGTATTCTATTCCATCAACAACTGCCAACGCGGCCTGGATGGCATTTCCTTCGGCAATTTCCTGATCAAGCGCGTGGTGGAATTGCTGGCCGCCGAATTCCCGAAGCTCAAGACTTTTTGCACCTTGTCGCCCATGCCCGGCTTTCGGAACTGGCTTGAGAAAAGCGCGCCGGATGGCAGCGCCCTTCTGACCACCGAAGAAGAAGCGAGCCTTACCACAGCCCTGGGGGAGGCTGCGCCGCTGGATTTTGCGAAGCTCATCACTGACCGCGCCTGGCTGAAGCAGGAAGCGCTCTCCCGCGCCTTGGGGTCCCTGCTGATCCGGCTTGGCGCGCAATATCTGTTGAAGGAGGCCCCGGCCGGCAGGGCAGGCCGCGCGCTTGATCCCGTGGCGCATTTCCATCTTTCCAATGGCGCGCGCGTCGAAAGGCTGAATTGGCGCGCTGATGTCTCAGAGAATGGTCTTCGCCAATCCTGCGGGCTGATGGTGAATTACCTCTATGATCCGGCCAGTATCGAAAATAATCACGAAGCCTATGTGGGGGAGGGGCAGCGCGCTGCCTCGGGCGGGCTGAAGCGGCTGGTCAAGGGGTGAAGGCCCCCTATCTTCGGCAGGCGCAAACCGCCATATTCCTGGCAGTTTGTCGGGGGAATTGAAGATGACAGTGCAAGGCAAGGGCAAGGCGCGCCACCTGCCGGGCAGCGCGCGGCGGGTTGAAATCCTCCATGCGCTGGAAAAGAAGCTGCTTTGGCTTTCTTCCTGGATGATCCACCACGCCAACCACATTCGCCCCAATCGGGATGGGCTGAAAGTGGGTGGGCATCAGGCATCCTGCGCTTCCTGCATTTCCATCCTGACTGCGCTTTATTTCGATATTCTGAAGCCAGCGGATCGCGTGGCGGTGAAGCCACATGCCGGGCCGGTGTTTCATTCCATCAATTACCTGCTCGGCCGCCAGCAGCGCGAAAAGCTGGAAACGCTGCGGCAATTCGGCGGCATTCAGCCCTATCCATCGCGCGTGAAGGATGGCTCGGAAGTGGATTTCTCCACCGGGTCGGTCGGGCTTGGCGTGGCGCTCGCGTCCTTCGGTTCGCTCGTGCAGGATTACGTGCATCTGCACCGCATGGCGCCCGAGGGCATTTCGCCGGGCCGCCACGTTGCCGTGGTGGGTGATGCCGAATTGGATGAAGGCAATATCTACGAAGCCCTGTTGGAAGGCTGGAAGCACGATATTCGCAATGTCTGGTGGGTGGTGGATTACAACCGCCAATCGCTCGATTCCGTCGTGCCAGACAGGTTGTTTGGCCGGATCGAAGGCCTGTTCCGTGACATGGGCTGGAATGTCGTTACGCTCAAATACGGCCGCAAGCTGGAAGCCGCCTTTGCTCGGCCTGATGGCGACCAGCTGCGCCGCTGGATTGATGATTGCCCAAACAGCCTTTACGCCGCGCTGACTTTCCAGGGTGGTGCCGCCTGGCGTGCCGCCATCCTCGCTGATCTTGGCCGCGTGGCCGGCATTCGCGCCATTATTGATCCGCTGTCGGATGATGAGCTTTCCGCGCTGATGAACAATCTCGGCGGGCATGACATTGAAACCCTGACGGAAGCCTTCCGCGCCCAGGATGCGGCGGGCGATCAACCCACCTGCTTCATCGCCTATACCATCAAGGGCATGGGCCTGCCCTTCGCCGGCCATAAGGACAATCACGCCGGGCTGATGACGAAGGAGCAGATGGAAAGCTTCCGCGCTGCGCTTCGCATCCGCCCGGGCCATGAATGGGACCCCTTCGAAGGGCTGGACGTGCCCGAAGAAGAAATGCGCGAATTCCTCGCCGATATTGATTTCGCCAAACCCCTTTCGCCGCAGGGCCGTTCACTGCAATCGCCGGTTATCCATGTGCCGGAACGCTTCCCGGCGCCCCGCGTGGCCGCCGGGCGTAAGCATTCCACCCAGGCTGCCTTTGGCGAAATCCTGGCCGAGATCGGGCGCGGGCAGGGGGAGAATGCCGAACTCGCCAAGCGCATTGTCACCACCAGCCCGGATGTGACGGTTTCCACCAATCTGGGCCCTTGGGTGAACCGGCGCGGGATTTTCGACCGCCACAAAAAGAATGATGTTTTCCGCGATGCCAAGCTGGCCTCCGCCCAGCGCTGGGGCATGTCGCCGGAAGGCCAGCATGTGGAATTGGGCATTGCGGAACAAAACCTGTTCCTGCTGCTGGCGGGGCTTGGCCTTGCGGATCGGCTTTATGGTGCGCGGCTTTTGCCGGTTGGTACGGTTTATGACCCCTTCGTCAATCGCGGGCTGGATGCGCTGATTTATGCCTGCTACCAGGATGCGCGGTTTCTTTTGGTTTCAACGCCTTCGGGGCTGACTTTGGCACCAGAAGGCGGCCAGCATCAAAGCGTCAATACGCCCCTGATCGGCATGGCGCAGGATAGGTTGGTTGCCTATGAACCTGCCCATGCCGATGAATTGGCTATACTGATGCGCCATGCCTTTCATCACATGCAGCAGCCTGATGGATCGGCGGTATGGCTCCGGCTTTCGACGCGCGGGCTGGAACAGCCCGAACGCAACCTTGATCCGGCGGCAGTGATTGCCGGCGCCTATTGGGTAGTGCCGCCCGCACCGGGGGCGAGTTTTGCGCTAGCTTATCAAGGCGCCCTGGCGCCGGAAGCCCTGGCCGCCTTCAACACCATTCGCGAAGACATCCCCGAAGCCGGGCTGCTCGCCATCACCAGCCCCGACAAGCTGCATAGCGATTGGCTTTCGGCGCGGCGCAAGGCGCGCGCAGGCTTTGGCGCGCCAAGCTGGATTGAAACCTTGCTGGAACCGCTCGCCCCCAATGCCGCCCTGGTCACAGTGCTGGATGGCCACCCCGCCGCCCATGCCTGGCTGGGTTCTGTCCGGGGGCAAAAAGTGGTGCCGCTTGGCGTGGACCGTTTCGGCCAGGCTGGCGATATCCCCGATCTCTACCACGAATATGGGCTGGATGAGGCGGCCATTCTGGATGCCTGCGCCCAGGCTTTGGTGTCTTGACGCATTTTGACGCGGCATCTCTTGGAAAGCGCCAAGGCTTAGGCTAAAGCCCCCGTTCCGATCGCGGCGCGGCGCCGTTCGGCGCGGGCGTGGTGGAATTGGTAGACACGCCGGATTTAGGTTCCGGTGGCGCAAGCCTTGGGGGTTCGAGTCCCTTCGCCCGCACCACCGGCGCCGCCGCTGCCTTTTGTTTCTCTAGCTTGGGATGGACGATCCTCCGATGCAGGTTAATGAGCTCGCGCAAGAAGGTTTGAAGCGCGCCTATTCCGTGACGCTTCCGGCGGGCGATATCGCCTCCAGCCGCGAAAAGCGGCTTGCCGAAATCGCGAAGACGGTTTCGCTGCCGGGCTTCCGCCCGGGCAAGGTGCCGCTTTCCATTGTGCGGCAGCGCTATGGCACCGCCGTGATGGGTGAGGTGCTCGAAGCATCCGTCAATGATGCGCAGCGCAAGCTGGTGGCGGATCGCGGCCTGAAGCCTGCCCTGCAACCCAAGATCGAAGTGACGAATTTCGCCGA
>JADCGG010000194.1 GCA_020249125.1 Roseomonas sp.
AGCGCCAGCAGCGCGCGCACCGTGCCCTCCGGCAAGGCAAGCGGCAGATCCCGCAAGCCCGCGAGGCGTTCCGGCCCAATGGCGGGGTTGGCGACCAGCGCGAAGCTCCTTGCCGCAAGCCACCACAGGAAGGCGGCGAAGCCGATGCCGATAAGGAAAATCATCATACCAATCAAGGCAGGCAGCCCGGTGGCGCCGGGGGCCGCGAAGGCAGCGAGAAGTGCCTCCGGCCCTGGCAGGCCAAGCGCGATACCCGCCCCCAGGACCGCGGCAATGGCTGCGCCGGTCAGCAGGATACGCAGAGGTAGGCGCAGAATATGGAGCAGTTCCAGCGCGATGGAGCGCCCCGCCATGGAGCCTGTGCTGTTCTCTGCTGGGGTGGCTGGGGGCATGGCGGGACCTCGTCTGGGGTCCGCGTTTATGGTATAAATTTCCTATTTTGTCAAGGAATTTTTTCTGAATTCGCCTCGCCCCGCGCCACCGCCTCCGCAATCCGCGCCGCGTTCAGCGCTGCCCCCAGCCGCACATCATCGCCCACCGCCCACAGCGATAACCCCTGCGGCAGCGTCGCATCACGCCTGATGCGGGAGACATAAACCATATCCTCCCCCACAATCTCGGCGGGGCTGGCATAGCCGCCATCATCGCGCCGATCGAGCAGGCTCAACCCCGGCGCCTTGCGCAACACGTCCCGCGCATCGCGTTCAGTGATCGGGCGGTCAAAGGCGATATTCAGCGCCATGCCAAGGCCAAGCATGACGGGTACGCGCACGCAGCTCGCCGCCACCTGGATATCGGGGTTCAGCAGCTTGCGGATTTCAACGCCAAGCGCCCATTCTTCCCGCGTCGCGCCATCGGGCATGAAGCGGTCAATATGCGGAATGACATTGAAGGCGATCTGCTTGGTGAAATACTGCGCTTCCGGATTGTCATTGACGAAAATGCCGCGCGTCTGGGACCAGAGCTCATCCATGCCTTCCTTCCCCACGCCTGAGGCCGGCTGATAGGTTGCCGCCACCACGCGCCGCACGCCGGCGGCTTCATGCAGGGGCTTCAGCGCCATGGCCAGGATAAGGCTGGCAGGCAGCGGGCAGGCGATGATGCGCCTTTTGGTCGCGCGCGCCAGCGCCTGGTCATTCACGCCCGCAACCACCAGCGGCACATCCGCTTCCATGTGGAAATGGCCCGAAAGATCTATCGCCATGGCCCCCGCTGCCGCCGCGCGCGGCACTTCAACGGCGGCAAGCTTGGCGTCGCAGGCGAAAATCGCGATATCCGTGCCGGCAAAATCAAACCGCGCCACATCGCGTGTTTTCAGCACCGCCTTCTCGCCCCAGGAAAGCTCCGCCCCTGTGGCGCGGCCAGCGGCCAGGGCCACCATCTCAGCCCCCGATAGGCTGGTTTCCGCGAGACACCGCAGGGTTTCGCGCCCTATCAGGGACGGGGCGCCAATAACGGCGATACGATGAGCCATTCGTCAATTCCTAAAAGCTTCGCCATGTTTAGCGGCAATCGCGCCAGGCCGCACGGGCCTTAACCGGGTCGTAGCGAAATGCCGTCAGAATAGGGCCCGGATTCCAGGATGCGCCATGAAAGCTGCACTTCGCCTATCAGCCCTTGCCTCGATGCTCTTGCTCGCCCAACCCGGCTTGGCGGCGGCGGGGCAGGATGTCGCGGCTGGTCAGGCGGCGGGGTTTTTCATGGGGCTTGCGGTGGGGTTCCTGATTTGCCTGCTGCTCGGCTGCTGGGCGCTTTGGTACCAGCGCCGCATGCTGACGGGCTTTGCCGGCACGTTTTCCCGTTTCGCTGCCGGCGATCCCGTGCCCCCCTTTGCCACGACTGAAGCCGAAGGCCCCTGGCGCCAGATCCTGACAGCGGCTGAGGCGTTGCGGCAGCGCCCACCAAGCATCGCCACGCCCCTGGCCCCTGCACCGCTGGTCACCACCCCGGAAGCCTCACTCGGCGATCTGGCAGCCACCATCGAAGCCGAAACCACCGCGGCGCTTGAGGATCTGGACCGCCGCGTTGCCATGTTGCGGCGCAATTCCGCCGCCATGACGGAAGCGGCGGAAGGCGGCGCGCGTGCGGCGGAGGCTTCGGCCAGCGCGGCCTCGGCAGGGCGGATCAGCGCGCAGGAAGCATCACGCGGGGCGGATGAATTGGCCGGCGCGGCGGGGGAAATCGCCCAGCAAATGTCGCGCGCCGGGGAAGCGACGCGCGGCGTGATGCAGCGCACCGATGAAGCGCGGCGGATTTTCACGGAACTCACCAACAGCGTGGATGAAATCGGCCAAGTGTCACGTCTGATTGCTGAAATTGCCGGGCAGACGAATCTATTGGCGCTGAATGCCACCATCGAAGCGGCGCGCGCTGGCGCAGCGGGCAAGGGCTTCACCGTGGTGGCCGGTGAGGTGAAGAACCTCGCCAAACGCACATCGCAAAGCACCGAGGAAATCGCCGGGCGCATCGCCGCCATGCAGGCCGCCGCGAGCCGCGCCTTGGCTGCCATGGATGGCATTGGTTCCGCTGTAATCGAACTTGATGCGGTGGCAACTTCGGTCGCGGCGGCGGTGGAGGAACAATCCGCCACCACCGCCGAAATCTCCCGCGCCATCATGGGCGCTGCGGAGAATGCTGCCGATGTGGCCAATAGGATGGAGGCGCTGACACAGGATTCCGGCAATACCGGTGAGGCCGCCTGGACCCTGCAATCGGGCACAGATGAGCTGGCTGATGCCATCGCCGCCTTCCGACAGAATTTGAATGAGGCGCTGCGCGGGCGCCTGCCGGATGCGGATAGGCGGCGCGAAACCCGGCTTTCGCTTGGCGTACCCGCCCGGCTGAATGCGGCCGAGGGCGTGCTGTTGGATATTTCACCCGGTGGCGCGCTATTTCTGGGCGGGACAGCGGATTTCACCGAAGGTGAGCTGCGCATTGATTCGCTCGGGCCGCCGCTTGCAGTGAGGCTGGTCTCCCGCGCTGAAGGGCGGCTGCATCTTGCCTTCACTGATCCCGCAGCGGCGCAGCCCGCCATTGCAGCGTTATTGCAGGAATATGAAAGTACTGACATGCGGGCAGCGTAAGCGCTTGCGGGTTTGCCAGGGGCGACCATTTCCGCCATGCCGGTGTTCCGCCGTGCCCACGGCCTTTCAGCTTTCAGGAGCCTTGATTGATGCGTCGCCTTATCCTCTCTGCCGCCCTGCTGGCGGGTTTTTCCGTGACCGCCCCGGCCTTCGCCCAGGATGCCGATGCCGGTCAGCGCGTGTTCAACCAATGCCGCGCCTGCCACAATGCCGATAAGGGTGGCCGCAATGGCGTGGGCCCCAATCTTTGGGGCATTGTGGGCCGCAAGGCAGCGTCCATCGAAGGCTTCCGCTATTCATCCAATATGCGCACGCTTGGCGAAGGCGGCCATGTCTGGACGATTGAAAACCTGACCGCCTACATCACCAACCCGAAGGCAGTTGTGCCGCAGGGGTCCATGGCATTCGCAGGGCTGCGCAATGAACAGCAATTGAAGGATTTGCTGGCCTATCTTTCGAAGCAGAAGGATTGATGGCCACGGGCGCTGATCGCCCGCGCCGAAGCCGCGCCGCCCGGGGAAACCTTGGCGGCGTTTTGTTTTACTGGCTGATGATCCGCGCATTGCCGACAATGGCGCGCATCTTGTCATTGGCGGTGGCACCTGCTTCCACCGCGGCAATCGCGCGGGCCTCGGCAGCGCGCACGGCGGCGAGTTTTTCCAGCACCACCTCCGCCTGATCCTGCGGCACCACGACAACGCCATCCGCATCGCCCACAATGATATCGCCGGGGCGCACATGCTGCCCGCCAAGCGTGATTGGCGCGCCCACCACCGCCGGGCCATTGGCCGCTGGTGAGGCCGGCATGATGCCGGCGGCAAAAAGCGGCAGGCGGGAGGCGACAATCCCGGCGCGGTCGCGCGCCAGGCCATCAGTGACGAAAGCTGCGACGCCCTTATTGTGCATCATGCCGGCCACCAGGTCTCCGATCACGGCGGTGGCCGTGTAGGCGTCATTCGCAACCACGATCACATCGCCCGCTTCGGCTTCCATCAGCGCGCCAAAAACACCGACCACATCGGCGGGATAGGCAAGGGCTGTCAGCGCAGGGCCAACAAAAACCGCATTATCCGGGTCCATCGGCTTGATGCGGTAATCAAGCGCGCCGCGCCCATCCATGGCGTCCACCAAATGGGATGTCTGCGCGCCACGAAAGGCTTCGATTAGCGCAGGGTCAGGGCGGCGATGGCCGCGGTAGATCGTCAGCAGCGGGGGGTTGTCGAGCATGGGCCGTCTCCTGTTGGTGTCCCACCATGCTTGCCTGACGGTTGCGGCGCGTAAAGCCTCAGGCGGTGTTCACCAACGCCAAGGCATGTTCGGCAATCATCGCTTCCTCATCCGTATGGCGGATCAGCACGCGCACGGGATCACCCGCGCGGCCAATCTCAGCGCGATTGGCGGCATTGGCTTCAGGCTCAAGGTTGATGCCCAGAAAGCCAAGCCCCGCGCAAATGCGCGCACGCAAGCCCCGCGCATTCTCACCAATACCGGCGGTGAAGACCAAGGCATCAATGCCGCCGATGGAAGCGGCCAGGGCGCCAATCTCACGCCGTACGCGAAAGGCGAAATGGTCCAAGGCCGCCTCAGCAGCGTCGGTCCCCGCGGCTTCGATGGCGCGCACATCCTGGGATATGCCGGACATGCCCTTCAAGCCGCTATCGTGATAGAGCAGATGCGTGATGTCCTTTGATGACATCAGCAAAGTCTCGAGCATATGCAGCACCACGCCGGGGTCCAATTGACCACTCCGCGTGCCCATCGGCACGCCATCCAAGGCGGTGAAGCCCATGGTGGTGGCGCGGCTTTGCCCGCCTGCAATGGCGCAAAGCGAAGCGCCATTGCCAAGATGCGCGACAATCAGCCGTGCCTGCCCAAGGGTGGCATCCTCGGCGGCCAAGCGGCGCGCGATGTATTCGTAAGACAGGCCATGAAAGCCGTAACGCAAAATGCCCTGATCAAAAAAACGCGGCGGCAGCGCGAAGGTGGCAGCGGCATGGCTTTGCGTGCGGTGAAACGCCGTGTCGAAACAGGCAATTTGCGGCACACCCGGAAAATGCCGTGCGGCGGCTTCAATGCCGGCCAGATTATGCGGCTGATGCAGGGGGGCGAGGGGGACCAGCGCGCGCAGCTTCGCCATGATGGCATCGGTGATCAGCACCGGCGCGCTCAAATCCCGCCCGCCATGCACCACGCGATGACCAATGGCGCGAATGAAAGCGCCATCCAGCAAGGGCGACAGCGCCGCCAAAATCACGCCCAAAGCACCTTCATGGCCCTTGGGCGCTTCGGCTTCCGTGAAGCGTCGATCCGCCAGCATCGCGCCGGCGGCATCGCGCAAGGTGAAATGCGGCGCGGCGCCAATGCCTTCCATCTGGCCATCATAGCGCTGCGTCAAACCGCGCGCTGCCACGGCAAAGACCGCGAATTTCAGCGAGGATGATCCCGCATTCAGCACCAGCAGTGCCGATCCTTTGGCTTCAGGCGACATTATGCAGCCCCGCATCCACATAGATGGTATCGCCCGTCATGCCCGATGACGCGCCACTCACCAGAAACGCCACCACGCGGCCCACTTCGGCGATATCCACGAGCCGCTGCGCTGGTGCGCGTTCCTTGGCATCCGCGATCAATTCATCGAATTGCGCGATGCCACTGGCGGCACGGGTGCGGAGCGGCCCCGGCGAGACCGCGAAAACACGCACGCCACGCGGGCCAAGTTCAGCCGCCGCGTAACGGACAGAAGCTTCAAGCGCGGCCTTCACCGGCCCCATCATGTTGTAATTCGCAACCACCTTATCGGCGCCGTAATAGCTCATGGTCACCAGCACGCCGCCCGGCGACATCAGCGGTTCTGCGAGCTTCGCCATGCGCAAGAAGGACCAGCAGGAAACGCGCATCGCCTGGGCGAAACCCTCTGCCGAGCAATCAATGACACGGCCATGCAGATCGGCTCGCGGGGCGAAGGCGATGGAATGGATCACGAAATCAAGCCTGCCCCAGTCGCGCGTCAGGCGGTCAAACACGGCTTCCATCTCACCGGGCGCTTCCACATCCAGCTTCATCGCGATTGCCGCGCCAAGCTGTTCAGCCAAGGGGCGGACATGGGGTTCGGCCTTGTCATTAAGCCAAGTTACGGCCAGATCAGCGCCAAAGGCGCGCAGCTTGGCGGCGGCGCCAAAGGCGATGGAATCGGCATTGGCAATGCCCACCACCAGGCCGCGCTTGCCCTTCAGCATATCGCCGATGCGCTGATCAGGGTTCCAGATGGTGGGCAGCGGGTCGGTCATGCGGCTCTCCATGTTTCGGCCCATCTGTTAGCAAGACACCCACGCGCTTTCTTGCGCCTGATCATGCGGGGGCCATCAGGTCAGCAGGGCGCAAAGCGGATGCGGTCTATGCGCGCATCAAGCCGCGCATTCGTGTCATCCACATCGGTGCCGATCATGATTTCAAGCACGGGCGGCGCGCCCGCACCCTTGAAGGCCGCGCGCCAATCGCGGCCGAGGTCAATCTTTTCGTCGAACCATTGCTGGCGCGGGGCATTGGCAGCGCGCAAGACATAGACCTTGCCAAGCCCGGCGACGTAAGGGTTGGCAAAGGGGCGCGGTTCCTGGCCCGTCCCGCCCCAGACATAGGCAATCATGCTACGCGGCAGGCGGTGATCCCCGGCCATGGCCTGGGCCATGGTGAACTGCGCCTTTTGGAAGAAACCGGCATCCGGCGGCCAGCCATCGAAACCGACCGTGATGGCAATGGCGCGATCATCGCCACCCTTGCGATCAAGCGGTGTTGGCGGCGGCCCCTGATCCACCCGCCAGCGCCAATAAAGACAGGCATCGGCCCTGGTGACGGAGCGCCAGACAAAACTCCCCTGCCCCATACCCGTGATGCGTAAGCCGCCATCGGGCAATGCCTCGAAGGTGGCGGGCTTGATGCCGGGCCAGCCGCCCTTTTCCCAGCCGGCGGCCCGCAGCGGGTCTGGCGTGGGCAGACGTTCAGCCGGCGCACCCAGCAAGGGGGCCAGCAGCAGGACGCAGAGGGCGCGAATAAGCGGCGGCATGGGCGCCATATGGGGCAGCCCAGGCCAATGGTAAATGCCGCGTTAGCCTTGGGATTGCTGCACCGCCCGCGCCCGCGCCACCACGCGATCCGTGAAGGCATGCGCGCTGCCAAGGTAGCTACTGGGGTCCGTCATGGCCGCGACCGCCGCGGCATCCAGCCGCGCGGCAATTGCCGGGATGCGGGAAAGCGCGGCGGCGAGGGTGATACCCTCAGCCCGCACCGCATCACAGGCGTCATTGACCTTATGATGAGCCTCTGCCCGGCCCAGAATGGGGGCAAGGCGCATCATCACGGCCTCACCCATGATCATGCCATGGGTTGCATCCAGATTGGCGCGCATGCGTGCCGCATCCACTTGCAGGCCCTCGGACAGAAACCGCGCCTGCGCCACCGCGCCATGGGTCAGCAGGAAGGCTTGCGGCAGGGCCAGCGCTTCCGCCTGCCAGGGGCCGGTGCCGCGTTCCAGATCATGCGCCATGGCCGAGAGCATTTGCGGCACCAGCGCATGCACGCCGCGCGCTTGCGCCAGGATGTATTCGCAGGCGATCGGGTTGCGCTTTTGCGGCATGGTGGAAGACCCGCCGCGCTTTGGCACATGCGGTTCCGCCACTTCGGCCAATTCCGTTTGCATCAGCAGCATCACATCCGTGCCGATCTTGGACAGGCTACCGCAAAGCACGCCAAGCCAGCAGGCCACTTCCGCGATACCATCGCGCGCCACATGCCAGGGGATATCGGCTTCGATCAGGTCAAGCTCTCGCGCCAATTCCCGCGCCACCGGCAGGCCCTGATCGCCGAGCGACGCCAGCGTGCCCGCCGCACCGCCAAAGCCAAGCCGCAGCACGCGCGGGCGGAGCTGATCCAGCCGTTCCAAAGCCGTGATAAGCGGGTTGACCCAAACCGCAACCTTATAGCCAAAGGTCACCGGCAGCGCGTGCTGCAAATGCGTCCGCCCCGCCATCACCGTTGCGCGATGCTGTGCCGCCAGCGCCGCAAAGCCCGCGATGGTCGCGCGCAAATCCGCTTCAATCAGCGCCAGGCCATCGCGGATTTGCAGCACCAGCGCGCTATCCATGATGTCTTGCGTGGTGGCCCCCCAATGGGTCCAGCGCCCGGCATCTTCCCCGGCCAGCTTGGAAAGCTGATTGACCAGCCCCACCACCGGATAGCCAGTATTGCGCGTAGCGGCGGCAAGCGCAGCGCGGTCCAAGCTATCGGCGCGGGCCGCTTTTGTGATGCTGGAAGCGGCATCGGCCGGGATGATGCCAAGCCGCGCCTGAGCGCGCGCCAGCGCCGCTTCCACATCCAGCATTTTCTGCAAATAGGCGTCTTCGCCAAAGGCGGCGCGCATGGCATCCGTGCCATAAAGCGCGCCGAGCACCGGGCTATCGGCGGGGTTCACGGGCATTGTTATCTCCCCGAACCCGGCGCCGCGCGCCGGGCGGCACGTCAGATGGGTTTTTAGGCGGGTTCGGGCGCCGGCGCGGGCTTGGCGGGCTTCACGATTTCAGCGCCGCTCTCATTCAAATCCGGCGTGATGGTTTGCGCTTCGCCGCGATATTCCGGCTGTTCGCCACCTTCCGGACCATCAGGGCCTTCCTGCCCTTCCGGACCCTGCCCATCCTGCGGCTGATAACGGCGCTGCTGATATTGCTGATGCTGCATCGCGGCCTGGTTCATGGCGTTCAGGATGCGGAAGTAATGCTCCGCATGCTGGAAATAGCCTTCCGCCATCACGCGATCTCCACCGCTGGTCGCGTCGCGCCCAAGCTGGAGGTATTTTTCGAAAAGCTGCTGCGCTGTGCCGCGCAACCGCAAATCCGGCCCATTCGAATCAAACACGTGGTTGCGATTGAGTGGCTGACCGCCGCCCTGGCTACCACCCCCGCCACTATGGCGGAACTGTCCGCCCCCACTATGACGGTGACCGCCCCGGCCGCGCATGCGCTTCATGTTCATCTGTATTGCGTTTCGCTATTCCGCATTCGGCGTTTTCCGGGCGCAGCGGGCGATGGCCCTGACATACGTCCTGAATTCCGAGTCTGTTGCATCCAAACGGTGCCGAAAGGACCGGGTAAAAACCCATGAAGGATTTCGGGATCAGGGAGGGGAATCGAACTTCCTGCCCTCACCGCTCTACCTCTTTAGCGCCTTGGCCCCGCCGCGCCAAGGGCAAAATCACGCGGCCCGGAGCACGAGCGCGCGCGGCACCCCGCCCAGATCGGCACGGCAGGCTTCAGGGGTAAGTCCCTCCACATGGGCGAGCGCTTCCACCGCCGCCTGCTGCCCCGCGCCCAGTTCCAGCACCGCCACCCCGCGCGGCGCCAAAAGCCGTGGCAAATCGGTGATAATGTACCGATAGGCCGAAAGCCCATCCGCCCCGCCATCCAACGCCGAGGCCGGTTCATGCCGCGCCACTTCGGCCATCAGCCCAGGGATGGCCGCGCTTTCGATGTAGGGCGGGTTGGTCAGGATCAGATCGAACCGCCCAGCAAGCGCCGCCGCCCAATCCCCGGCGAGGAAGGCGGCCCGCCCCGCCAAGCCGAGCCTTTCGGCGTTGCGCGCGGCGAGCGCCGCAGCATCGGCGCGGCAATCCACCCCAATGCCGAAGGCCGCCTGGTATTCGCTGAGCATCGCCAGCAACAAGGCGCCGGTGCCGGTGCCAAGATCAAGCACGCGCAGCGCCGCGCCCCTATCCGGGCAGGCTTCAAGCCCGGCTTCCACCAGGCTTTCGGAATCCGCGCGGGGGATCAGCGTGGCGGGCGAGACCTCCAGATCAAGCGTCCAGAAACCGACATGGCCGATCAGATAGGCGAGTGGTTCATGCGCCATGCGCCTTGCAAGCAAGCCCGCGAATTGCGCGGCTTTGTCTGTCGGCACCGGCGCGCGGGGGTCACGCAGCAAGGCTTCTTCCGTTGTGCCCAGAACATGCGCCAGCAGCCGGCGCGCTTCCAGGCGGGGCGCTTCAATCGCCGCCCCACGCAGCCTTTGCCCGGCCTGGCAAAGAAAAAACCCAATCGAGCCGGCGGGATCGGCGCAGGGCGCGTCCTTCACGCCGCTTCCGCCGCCAGCCGCGCCGCCTGGTCTTCCGCAATCAGGGCGCTGAAAATATCGTCGAAATCACCCAGCATCACGCGATCAATCTTATGCAGCGTCAGGCCAATGCGGTGATCCGTCACGCGCCCTTGTGGGAAGTTATAGGTGCGGATGCGTTCCGAACGATCCCCGGTGCCAACCTGGCTTTTGCGATCCGCCGCGCGCGCCTGATCGGCGGCGCTGCGCTGCTGTTCATAAATTCGGGCGCGGAGCACCTTCATCGCCTTGGCGCGGTTCTTGTGCTGACTTTTTTCTTCCTGCATCGCGACAACAATCCCGCTTGGGATATGGGTGATGCGCACCGCGCTATCCGTCTTGTTCACATGCTGCCCACCCGCACCCGATGCGCGATAGGTATCAATGCGCAAATCCTTGTCTTCGATTTGCACATCCACTTCCTCGGCTTCCGGAAGAACGGCGACCGTAATCGTTGAGGTGTGAATGCGCCCCTGCGTTTCCGTGGTTGGCACGCGCTGCACGCGATGCACGCCGCTTTCATATTTGAAGCGCGCAAACACCCCACGCCCCGCGATTTCCGCCGTGGCGCCCTTGATGCCGCCCAATTCGTTCTCATCGTAATCCAGCACTTCAAAGCGCCAGCCGCGCCCTTCGGCATAGCGCTGATAGGCGCGGAACAGTTCAGCGGCGAAAAGCCCGGCCTCATCACCGCCGGCGGCGGGGCGGATTTCCAGAATGGCGCTGCGCTCATCCGCCGCATCGCGCGGCAGCAGCATGATGCGGATTTCATGCTCAAGCGCCGGGACGCGTTCCTTCTGCGTCAGCCATTCGGCTTCGGCCAATTCGCGCATTTCCGGGTCCGCCAGCATTGCCTCGGCCTCATCCCGCGCGCGTTCAGCCACGCGGTATTCAGCGTATTTTTCGACAAGCGGTTCAAGCTCCGCCAATTCCTTGGACAGCGCGCCAATATCCGCCCCCGGCGCGGTGGAGAGCATATGGCGCAGCTCCTCCGCGCGCGACAGCAGGCGATCAAGGCGGGAAGGCAGGCTCATTTCAGGCGGGCGGGGATATCCGCGAGTGCGACGCTTTCCTGCGTGCCGGCATCCAGATCACGCAGTTGGGCGACACCGGCGGCGATTTCGGCTTCGCCCAGAATCACGGCGGCGCGGGCATTGATGCGATTGGCGCGTTCCATCCGCCGCTTGAGATTGCCGCGATAGGCAATCTCGGCAGTGATGCCGGCGCGATGCAAGCGGCTCAGCATATCAAGGGCAGCGCCTTCCGCATCATCGCCGACCGGGATCACGGCGACGGGGCGCGGCGCGGCGGGGCTTTCGGTCAGCAGCATGGAAAGCCGTTCAATGCCGGCGGCCCAGCCGACGGAAGGGGTTGGTGGGCCACCCATTTCCTCAACCAGGCCGTTGTAGCGCCCGCCGGCCATGACGGTGCCTTGCGCGCCGAGCCTGTCGGTCACGAATTCAAAGGCCGTGTGGCTGTAGTAATCGAGGCCCCGGACAATGCGCGGGTTTTCGCGGAAGGGCACGCCAAAGCGCGCCAGATGCTTCTTGACGGTGGCGTAAAACCCCGCCGCTTCGGGCGTCAGATGGTCCCCAATCACCGGCGCGCCGGCGACAATGGCGCGGTCCGTCTCATCCTTGGAATCCAGGATGCGCAAAGGGTTTTTTTCGAGCCGTACGCGGCTGTCATGGCTCAGCGCATCGCGATGGGCGGAGAAATAGGCGATCAGCGCAGCGCGATAGGCATCACGCGAAGGTGCATCGCCAAGGGTGTTGATTTCCAGCACCGTGCCTTCATCAATGCCGAGTTCCTGCTGGATATGCCAACCGCAGGCGATCACTTCCGCGTCAGCCAAAGGTTCGGCGGCGCCCAGGATTTCAATGCCGATCTGGTGGAATTGCCGATAGCGCCCCTTTTGCGGGCGTTCATAGCGAAACATCGGCCCGGCATAGAAAACCTTGCGCGGGAGGTTGGATTGCGTGAGGCCGTTGGAAACCAGGGCGCGGCAAACACCGGCGGTCATTTCCGGGCGCAGCGTCAGGCTTTCCCCACCGCGATCGGTGAAGCTGTACATTTCCTTGGAAACGACATCGGATGTATCGCCAAGGCCACGGGCAAAAACGCGGGTATCTTCAAAAATGGGCGTCGCCCATTCTTCAAAGCCGTAAAGGGCGGAAATGCGGCGCGCGGCTTCGGCCACCGCATGGTGGCGGCGGAATTCCTCACCGATCAGGTCACGGGTGCCACGGGCGGGCTGCAATTGGCTGGACATGCCGGTTCGGTATCCTGTCTCGGGATTGGCGGCAAGTTGGGGTGGGGGGCGCTATTGCGGCGCCGGGGCTTCCGGCACGGCGAAGCCATCAATCAAAACTCGCAGCCCTTCGGCGATCTCACGCCAACGTGGCATCAGCGCCGGGCGGAATTGGATACGCCAATCAGCACCGGCAGTAGGAAAAAACATCTGGCATGGCTGTCGTTCTCCCGAGCAAGTAACCTGAACAATCCAGCCATCCTCGCCAAAATGAACGCGATATCGCTCTCGATCAGGATATCCCATGAGCCCGTATTCCCCCGGCACCAAGAGATCTCGATCCCGCAGATACCAAGTCAGGTTTGGCTCAATCGGTCTTACTGGGTCCTTGTAAAAGAACTGTACGATATCGCAGCGCATCAATGCATGCCCACCGAAGCAATCCATATTCTCCCTGGTTGCGCCCGAAAATTCTGGAAGTGTCGCTATACCCATGAAGCCGGGGCTATCCTTTATCATCGCCGCCGTAACCCAATGCGTCAGATAGTTGCGCGGGACTACCAGCCTCACGCTTCGGTCATTAAATGCGATGCGGTAGCGTTCAAGTGAGGGCTGTTCAATAAACCCACGATGTTCGGTCACCACGCGCTCAGACATGCTTGTCTGCGCCACACTGGGGGCCAAGGGTAGCAGCAGGGCAAACGAGGCGAGCACCATCACCCAAAAGTGGCGCTTCAGCCCCGGCAGCGGCCGGCCCGTTTCAAGCATGGACAGCGTGCCAAGCCTTCTCATCCCACGCAAAGGGCCTCTGCTTCCGCCAGGATGCGCCGACGCCGGATGTAATTGGCGCTTTCTTCGATGGCGCGGCGTTCCACCACCTCAACGGGGCGCGCCAGGGCGCGGGCGGCGTCTTCCTCAAAGGCCAGCAGCCGCGCGAAGCTGCGCTGGGTGTCGGGCGCGAATTCGATCAATAGGTCAATATCGCTGCGCGCCGGGTCGAAATTGGCGCCACGGGCTGCGGAGCCGAATACCTCAAGCCGCGCCACGCCATGCTGCCTGCAAAGCACGGCTAGCGTATCACGGTGCCTCAGGATTTCGGCGAGCATCCCTGCCCCTACTCCGCAGCGCGCGCTGCGCCTTCCGCTGCCTTCGCCATGCGGAGTGCCTCGGCGCGGGCTTCCACCAGGCCGACAATGTGATCCACCATTTCCTCGGTCCGGATCGTGTGGTCGGTCTTGCCGGCGCTATAAACCATGTGAGTCCCCGCCCCGCCACCGGTCAGGCCGATATCGGTCATCAGCGCCTCGCCTGGGCCATTCACGACGCAGCCGATGATGGAAAGGCTGATGGGCTCGGCGATATGCGCGAGCCGTTCTTCCAGCTTTTCCACGGTGCGGATCACATCAAAGCCCTGCCGCGCGCAGGATGGGCAGGAAATCACCTTCACCCCGCGATGGCGGAGATGCAGCGATTTCAGCAATTCCCAACCGACCGAAACCTCTTCTTCCGGCTCGGCGGACAGGGACACACGCAGCGTATCGCCAATGCCCGCCCATAGCAGAGACCCAAGGCCGATCGCGGATTTCACCGTGCCGGTGCGCTTCCCGCCCGCTTCCGTGATGCCGAT
>JADCGG010000195.1 GCA_020249125.1 Roseomonas sp.
AAGACAAAGGCGGTCAGCTCCCCGCCCGAAATCCGCCCTTCGATCACATCGCGCCCGCCCACCCAAAGGCTGAAGGTCACGGCGCCAAAGCCCAGCAGAATCACCGCCAGAATCAAAAGACTGCGGGAGAATACGCGCCTGAGTGCCGCACTCACCGCTTCTTCCGATCCAGCGGCAAAACGCGCGCGGGCGCGGCCTTCCTGCGTGAAGGATTGAATGGCGCGAATACCGCCCAGCGTTTCTTCCGCCTGCGCTGCCAGCGCGCCGATTCTTTCCTGCGCGGCCTTGGAAAGCCGTCTTTCGCGCCGGCCAAAGAATATCAGCGGCAGCACCACCAAAGGCAGGATCAGCGCAATCAGCCCCGCAAGCTTCGCGCTTGTCAGCACCAGCATCAGGAAGGCGCCAATACCGGTGATGGCCTGGCGCACGCCCATGGAAATCGCCGACCCAATCAGCGATTGCAGCAACCCGACATCCGCCGTCAGCCGCGACATGACATCGCCGATGCGTGCTGTTTCAAAGTAGCTCGACGAAAGTCCGGTGACGTGATCGAAAAAGCGCTGGCGCAAATCCGCCGCCACGCGTTCGCCCAACCAGGACACCAGATAAAACCGCGTGGTGGTGCTGATCGCCAAGGCGGTCACCAAAACGCCCATCACCAGCGCGGCGCGATCCAGCGCACCTGGCCCGCCGGCGAAGCCATCATCAATCAAATGCTTGAGGCCCTGGCCAAGCGCCAATGTCAGCCCTGCCGCCAACAACAATGCCGCAATCGCGGCAATCACGCGCGGCCAATAAGGCTTCAGCAGCGGCAGCAGCAGCCCAAGGGCCGCCAGGCTCGCGCGCGGGGCGGGCGTCACGTCTCAGGCAAGCCTAAACGTGCTGCCCGCCATTGATGTGGATTTCCGCGCCATTCACATAGGAAGACGCCTCGGTGCAGAGGAAATAGATAGCCTGCGCCACTTCCTCTGGCCGGCCCAGCCTGCGCATCGGGATTTGTTCCTGCACGATCTTCTCCGTGCCGGGGGATAGGATGGAGGTATCAATTTCCCCCGGCGAAATGGCATTCACCCGCACGCCGCGCGGGGCGAAATCGGCGGCCATTTCGCGGGTGAGGCCCGCCAAAGCCGCCTTGGAAGTGGAATAGGCCGCGCCCGCAAAAGGATGCACGCGCCCGCCGGCGATGGAGGTAACATTCACGACAGAACCATTGGCGCGCGCCAATTCATCCACCAGGCCGCGCGCGAGCAGAATGGGCGCGAAGAAATTCACCTGAAAGACGCGCAGCCACCCATCCGCCGGCATGGCCAGCGTGCCAAGCCGCGCCCCGCCTTCGCCCTTTGGTGAAATCGCGGCGTTATTCACCAGCGCATGCAGCATGCCGCCATCTGGCGCCAAACGCGCGCGGATTTCGGGGATCATTGCCTCCGTCGCCACTGGATCGCCCAGATCGAGCTGAATGTGATCCTCAGGCCCCATTTCCCAGGGGCATTGTTCCGGGAAGGGCTGACGCGACACCGTGATCACGCGCCAGCCGGCGGCGGAAAAGCGCTTCACCG
This sequence comes from Roseomonas sp., assembly GCA_020249125.1. GTDB lineage: Bacteria > Pseudomonadota > Alphaproteobacteria > Acetobacterales > Acetobacteraceae > Neoroseomonas. The sequence continues at coordinate 1,560 of JADCGG010000195.1, forward strand.
TGGCGTGGCCAATACCCCTGGACGCACCAGTCAGCAGCAGCACCCGGCGCGGTCCATTCGGCTTGCTTCGTTTTTCCATCATGGCACTGAAACTCCGGCCAATGGCCCAGGAAGCAGCCTTATACGCGGGCATACGCCTTTGGGAAACCGGCCCAAAATGAAAACGGCCCAGCTACCGCCTGGTAGCCGGGCCGCCATGGGGGAGGCGTGAAAAATCAGGCCGCGTGCCGATCGGGCGTGGCGACGGCGCGGCGGGCAGCCGCAGCCCAGGCCGGGGCAGCGCGCAAAAGCCGCTCCAAAGCCGCTTCGGGCAAGGCTTCGGCATATTCCAGCGCCGTCACCGCCTCAGCATCCCAATGACGCAGGATTTCAGCGACAGCGCGGGTGGCGTCCGAAGACGGCAGCGGCACGCCAGCCGTGCGGCGGGCGGCAGTCAGGATACGCGCAGCCGCTTCAAGGCGGGCGCGTTCCACTGGGCAGGAATCGGCCAGATCCGAAAGAATACGCTCAAGCCCTTGGGCGGCAGCATTATAGGAAATGGTCATGTGTATCCCCTTTGAGAATCGCTTTGCGCAGCCCTCCCCGGTGCGCGTCATGATTAAATGGTAAGCAAAGGTGGCGATATCAAGGCTTGCGCTGCCTCAAATGGTCAAAATTTGATACGCTCATTCCGGTTCGATCCCCGCCGCCTTGATCTGGCGCGCCCAGGTTTCGATCTGGCTGCGGATAAAGGCACCGAATTCCTCGGGGGTTGAGGTGACACGTTCAATCCCAAAACTCGCAAGCCGATCAGCGGTTTCCTGCCTTTCCCAGACCTTGCGGAGCGCGGCGTTCCAGGCGGTGGTGACATCAGCCGGCATGCGTGCCGGCCCCACCGCGCCCATCCAGGACAGCAATTCAAAGCCCGGCAGGCCAGCTTCGGCCAGCGTCGGTTCATTCGGCAAAAGCGGCGTGCGCGTGGCCGAGGTGATGCCAAGCGAGCGCAGCCTGCCTTCCTGCAAGAAGCCGCGCGATGCCGCGACATCCACAATGATACCGGTGACGCGCCCGGAAATCACATCCGTCATGGCGGGCGGGGTAGAACGATAAGGCACATGTTCCATCTGGATATTGCCAAGCGATGTCAGCATGGCACCGCCCACAACGCCCGTTGTATTGCCCGAGGCATAGGTAAGCTTGCCGGGCTGCGCGCGCGCCAGGGCCAGAAATTCCTGCAGATTGCGCGCCGGCACCTGGTCATTTACCGCAAGCACAAAGATGTAGGTTCCCATGCGTCCGATCGGCGTGAAATCATTGATGGCGTCATAGGTTGGGCGCTTCATCAGGGCGGGCGTCGCGCCATGCGGGCTATTCGTGGTGATCATCACCGTATGGCCATCCGGCGCCGCGCGGGCAGTGGCGACGGCGGCAATCGCGCCATTGGCGCCCGGCCGGTTATCCACCACCACCTGCGATCCCCATTCCTGTTCCAGAAGGCTCGCCAATAGGCGCGAGACTGAATCGGTCCCGGACCCGGCGGCGAAGGGCACAATCAGCGTTACAGGGCGCGTGGGCTTCCAGGCGGCTTGCGCGCTGGCGGCGAAAGGAAGCGCGGCGCCAGCACCGATCAGGGCGCGGCGGGAAAGGGCAAAAGGGGCGGCGTTCGACATGGCGTTATCCTTTGGTTTTGCGGCGCTCATAAGCGCTGCCGGGGGGCGCTGTCCACCGGATAAAGGCTTTGGCGTTGACGGCTCAACAAGGCGCGCGATAGCCTCAATCCCATGACTCACCATGTAGTGATGAACTGGCCGGCTACCTCGATCCATGGTTGGGGGGTATACGGGTTGAACTTGGCTCTTTCCTGGGCGCCAGATCCCGGTGTTGCGCTGGCCACCACCCATGAAATCAGCAGCAATTCGATCTTCATTGATCCGCTACGGTGGCGGGCCCTGTTCCCGTTCATTATCCGCTCCAGAGATTTGCGCCAGCGCCTGCTCAAGGAAAATCCCACGGAGATGGTGCTCAATTCGGCGATGCTTACCTCCTTGGGCAATGACTTGAACCCTCAGCCTGGGCCGCATGGCGGCCCGCTTAGCGGCCAACCAAGCCTCGGCGTGGTGTTTTTTGAGACCGAGGATCTGGGCCGCGATGCGCGCAAAACCGTGGCGCGGCTTAATTGCATCATCGCGGGGTCAAGCTGGAATGGAGAAGTGCTGCGCGCCCACGGAATCGAGCGAGTGGAAACCGTGCTGCAAGGCATTGATGCGACCCTGTTTCATCCCGCACCGCGGCGCGGGCTTTTTCCCGATCGGTTCCTGGTCTTCAGCGGCGGCAAGCTCGAACCGCGCAAGGGGCAAGATAACGTGATCGCGGCTTGGCGCATCTTCGCCGCGCGTCATCCGGATGCCATGCTGGTTGCCGCCTGGGACAATCTTTGGCCGCACATCGCGCGTGGCGTCAATTCAATCGGCCGTACCGCGCCACTACCCTTTACCGAGGATGGTAAGCCGGATGTGGATGGCTGGGCGGCGGGCAATGGGATCAAGCCGGAGCAGTTTCTCAATCTCGGCTTGGTGGCTAATGCGTCCATGCCGACCATCCTGCGGGAAATGGATGCCGCGATCTTCCCCAATCGCTGCGAAGGCGGCACAAATCTTGTGGCGATGGAAGCCATGGCCTGCGGCGTACCAACAATCCTCAGCGCCAATAGTGGGCATCTTGATTTGCTGCAGGATGGCGCGGCGCTGGCGCTGACCGATCAGCGCCCGATCCCAAGTGCACCCGGCTGGCGGGAAAGCTCTATCGAGGAAATCCTCGCCGCGCTTGAAACCCTCTACACGGATCGCGCGAAGGCGCGCGAAATTGGCGCGGCGGGGGCGAAGCTGCTTGCGGGGCTGACCTGGGCCAAAACCGCTGCCGAGATGAAGCACATCATCAGCAAGCTGTAATTCACGCGGCTTCGATCGCCACGCCAATCTGGAACAAGCCCCGCGCCGCCGCATCTTCTGCCTGCGTCACGCTTGGAATGCCGAAGGCGGCAAGTGCCGCGCCATAGCGCAGCGTCAGCGCCTCGGCGCCGACCAGATGCACCGGCGGCGCAACACCGGCTTCCAGCGCCGATGCAACCTCATGCCCAATCAGCAGGCCGGAAAGATAGGAAGCCGCTTCCATCTGCGGCATGGCATCAAACAGCGAAAGGCTGCGCAGGCCGAAAAGCTGGTGCAGAAGCCCACCGCCTTGCCGTGCGCGATCCAGGCCGCGCGCAAAGGCGCCCGGATGATGCGCCGCGCCGCGGTGCAGGCTGCGCGCCAGAATGGTATGCGCCGACAGCGCGGCGAAAACCTCGCCAGTCATATGCGTGGAAAAATCCAGGATTTGCCCGGCACGCACCCGCACCCATTTGGAATGGCTGCCGGGCAGGCAAAGGGTTGCCTCCTGTTCCGGCAAATCATCCAAGACGCCGAGGATTTGTGTTTCCTCCCCGCGCATGACTTCCGGCACGCCATCGGCATCGCGCGCCTTCAAGCCAGGCACCAGCCGCACGCGGGTAGCCGGAAAGGGCACGGGCAGGGTTGCGCGGGCAATGTCCGCGACATTGACCGGGCAAGGCAGATAGGGCGCTTCCGCCCAGCCCTGCTTGCTGCCGGCCATGCCGGCAATCACGACCAGCCTTTCGCCCGCTTCCAGCCAATCCTTGGCGATATTGCGCAATTCATCGGGAAAGCCGCCGGGCTTCACGGAAAGAATGCCCGATTTGCTTTCGCGCTTTTCCAGCACTTCCCCGGCCTGATCCAGCCGATAGGCGCGCAAGGATGTGGTGCCCCAATCCAGCCCGATCATGCCGGCTGCCCCCTTTCATGGCGCAGTCTTGCCACGAAAATCTTAATGGGCGGTCATGATAACCGGCAAGGCAAGCTTGCAGTTAACGCGCCGGCAACAGCCCGATGATCTCCCGCGCCTGCTTCATGATGGGTTCCGCCACCGCATAGGCGCGTTCAGCCCCCAAATGCAGCGCGGCATCAAGCGCGCCGGGGTCAGTCAGCAGGCGGCGCATCTCAGTGGCAATCGGGGAGAGATGCGCGACAAGCGCTTCCGTCAGCGTGCCCTTGAAGGCGCCAAAGCCCTGCCCGGCATGCTCACGCAGCACGTTTTCCGGCAGCGTTCCGGTTATCGCCGCCATGATGCCCACCAGGTTGCGTGCTTCTGGCCTGGCTTCCAACCCCGCCATGTGCTCGGGGATCGGTTCCGCATCCGTCTTGGCGCGGCGGATTTTCAGCGCAATGGTATCCGCATCATCGGTCAGGTTGATGCGTGACTGATCGGAAGGATCAGACTTCGACATTTTCTTGGTGCCATCGCGCAAAGACATCACGCGCGCCGCCACACCCTGGATCAGCGGTTCGATATTCGGGAAGAAATCCACGCCGTAATCATGGTTGAACTTTTGGGCGATATCATTGGCCAGTTCCAGATGCTGCTTCTGGTCATCACCCACCGGCACCTTGGTCGCGTGATAGGCCAGAATATCAGCCGCCATCAGGTTCGGATAAACATAGAGCCCCGCTGAGGCCGCTTCGCGATCCTTCCCCGCCTTATCCTTGAATTGCGTCATGCGATTGAGCCAACCCATGCGCGCGACGCAATTGAAGATCCACCCCAATTCGGCATGCGCCGGCACATGGGATTGCACGAACAAGGTGCAGCGCTTCGGATCAAGCCCGCAGGCGATCAGCGCGGCGGCCATTTCGCGGGTCTGGCGCGACAATTCCTTCGGGTCTTGCCAGACGGTAATGGCGTGCAAATCCACAATGCAGAAAATGCTTTCATGCGCATCCTGCATCGGCACCCAATTGCGAATGGCGCCAAGATAATTGCCAAGGGTCGGAACGCCGGAAGGCTGAATGCCGGAAAAGACGCGCGTCATTGTCTCAAACACCTGCAAGGAAAAGCGAGCGAGTGATCCCGCGCCGCGCCCGGCGCGTCAAGCGGCAGATGCGTGATCAGCCCCGCGCCCCGAAAATGGCGCTGCCGACGCGCACATAGGTCGCCCCTTCGGCAATCGCGGCCTCAAAATCCCCGCTCATGCCCATGGAAAGGATGGGCAGGCCGTGCTTGGCCGCGAGATTGGCGAGGTAGGCGAAATGCGGCCTGGGGTCGCCTTCCACAGGCGGGATGCACATCAGGCCCTTCACCGGCAGGCCGAAATCATCCCGCGCGGCGCGGATGAAGGCATCGGCCTCAGCCCGAGGGCAGCCGGCCTTCTGCGCCTCATCCCCCGTATTCACCTGAACCAGCAGATCAGGCCGGCGGCCTTCCTTCGCCATGGCTTCCGCAATGGCCTGGGCGAGTTTGGGCCTATCCAGCGTTTCGATCACATCCGCGATCCGCACGGCATCCCGCGCCTTATTGGTCTGCAAGCCGCCAATGATATGAAGCTGAAGCCCCGGATGGCCAGCGCGCAGCCCAGGAAATTTCTGCATCGCTTCCTGGACACGGTTTTCGCCAAAGACCATCTGCCCGGCGGCGAGGGCGGCTTCCACGGCCTCCACCGGATTGGTCTTGGAAACCGCCACCAGCGTCACGGCATTTGCCGGGCGGCTGGCGCGGGCGCAGGCTTCGGCGATTCGCGCCCGAATGCGAGAGAGATTTTCGGCAATGGCAAGGGCATTGGTCATGGCAGAGCCAAATGGCAGGGAATCGGGCAAGAATCCAGGGCCGCGCGCGGCCTGGGGCCGATTCGCGCGCCCAGCGCCAGACGGCCTGCCGCGGCTTTGGCTATTCAGCGACCCCGCCCGCCTGCCAGACCCGCGTGCGGCCATGGAGCACCTGCCACGCGGCGCAGGCGTCGTGGCGCGCGGGCTCGCGCCGGGGCTGCTGCGCCCCGTGGCGCTGCTGGCGCGGCGGCGTGGGCTTGTGCTGCTGGTGGCCGGCGATGGCAGGGCGGCGCTGGCGGTCAAGGCCGGGCTCCATTTGCCGGATCGGCGGCAAAGCCAGGGCTTGCTGCCCTTTTTGATCGCGCGCCGGGCGGCGCCTGGACGCCTCATATTGAGCATGGCCACCCATGGCGGGCAGCGCAGCGCGGCGCGGGCGCGGCGGCTCAGGCCCGATTGCCTGTTTCTGTCGCCGCTTTTCCCGACGCAGAGCCACCCCGGCGCGCCGGCCTTGGACGCTTTGCGCTGGGCAGTGCTGGCGCGCGGTTTAACTCTGCCCTGCATGGCCCTAGGCGGTGTCACCCCGGCCCGGTTTGGCGCTGTGCCCCGCTGCGCAGCAGGCGTTGCCGCGATTGGGGGCCTGGCGACACCTGTTGCGCGCTTGCCACAGTGATGTGACCAAGTCGCGTCAGCCCTTTCTGAGAGGTTGCGACAGCCGCGTTAAAATGATCATAGTCCGATAAGGCCTGAAGGCCAGGGGCGCCCGTATTGGGTGTTCTGGGCCTTCTTCCTGCCGGGGGCAGGGGCCGAGGAACACTGCCGGATTGTCCGGCTATGAGGAGGACTTGAATGCGTAAAATTCTTCTGGGGACAACGGCTGTTGTCGGCCTCGCGCTGCTCGCGCCGGTCGCCAATGCCCAGCAGGCCCGCCCGGCCGCCCGTCCGGCTGCTGCGCCGGCCGCGCCGCCCGCGCTGCCCGCCACTTCCGTGGCGCCCACCGGCACCGCTGCCGCCATGTTCCAGACCCCGGTCGGCATCACCGGCGCGGGTCCGCATGGCTCAGATGGTGTCCCGAACCGCCCGACCACGCCGACCACCAGCGGCATGATCGTCCGCCTGGGTGGCTTCTTTGACTTCTCCATGGCGAACATTTCTGACAGCGCCGACTCTGCGGTGGCGAGCAGCCGCGCTGGCGCGGTGAATAGTCGCCTCGGCCGTCAGCGCAATGACTTCCGCACGGAAGCCGAACTGAACGTGTATGTTGACGGTCTCGCCGCCAACGGCATGCGGTACGGCGCCGTGATGGAATTCCAGATGGACAATATGGGCGGCCGGAATGACAATTCCGCTGCCAATAACGGCGCCAATGGCTCCGGTACCGGTGTTGACCTTGATGAGCTCTATGGCTTCGTGAAGGGCTCCTGGGGTGAACTGCGCTTCGGCCAGGAAGACAACGCACAAGGTCTGATGCGCGTTGCTCCCCCTGGTACGCTGTGGCTTGGCGTGAGCTCTGGCTGGGATGAATTTGTGGCTCAGCCGCAAGCTGGCCTTGGTGGCACTGCGCCCTACCTGATGACCGAGTTCCAGGACGGTGGTGACGCGACCAAGATCATCTATCTGTCGCCGCAATTCTTCGGCTTCGACGCCGGCTTTTCTTATGCGCCGCAAAACTTCGAAGGCGAACGGGCTGACGTGCCGACCAGCAACCAGGTTTTCCAGCGTGACCGCACGGGCGTGATGAACGCCATGACCGGTATCATCCGCTATCGTGGCACCTTCGGTGACTTCGGCGTGCGCGCCAGCTTCGCTGGGCTCAAGGCTGATGCCCCGCAGGTTACTGGCAGTTCGGTGGAACGGACCAATCCGCGTAACCAGAACCTGACAATGTACAGCGCTGGCTTGCTGGTGGCCGCTTATGGCTTCCAGCTTGGCGGCGAATACGCCTGGGGTAATTACAGCGGCCAGATGACCGGCACTATCAACCCGAAGCTGGACAGCAGTGACCATTGGATCCTGGGTGCAACCTACACCCTTGGTGCGTGGCAGTTCGGCGGTCAGTATGGCGTCGCGAAGCAGGATAACGGGACTAATAGCCTTGGCGTTGACTTCAAGGACCGCGAACAGACCTATTGGGGTATCGGCCTGCAATACACCATGGCGCCTGGCATGATCCTGTTTACCAACTACAACCAGATCAAGGACGACAATATCCTGAATGGTGCGGCTGGCGTGCAGGGGACTGGTGTGAGCTTGGGCGGAACCACTCCTCGGGCTTTGAACACCTTCAAGGGTGGCAGCACCACGCGCGACATCGACGTGCTGATGGCTGGCGTGCGCATCGCCTTCTGATCTTCGGATCGATCGGCAAAAGGCGGCAGGGGAAACCCTGCCGCTTTTTTTGTGCCTGACGCATGGCCGTGGCTATGATGCGTCAAATCACGGAGGATTCCCCATGCTGCAAAACCCACCCGCCGAACCCGGCATGCGCGAAGAAGATATTGATACCCCCGCGCTGGTGATTGACCTGGATGCTTTTGAACATAACCTCGACACCATGGCGGCGCTGCTGGCGCCCACTGGCGCCAAGCTTCGCGCCCATGCCAAAACCCATAAATCCAGCGTCATCGCCAGGCTGCAAATGGCGCGCGGTGCGGTTGGGCAATGCGTGCAGAAGGTGGCGGAAGCGGAAGCCCTCGCCTGGGGTGGCATTCCAGATATTCTGGTGACCAACCAGGTCGTCAGCCCGCGCAAATTGGCCCGCCTTGCAGCACTGGCGCGCATCGCGGAAGTGAGCGTTTGCGTGGATGACGCGGCGCAGATCGCGCTGATTGAAGCCGCTGCGGGGGCCGCCGGCGTGCGCCTGCCGGTGCTGGTGGAAATAGATGTTGGCATGGCGCGCGGCGGGGTGGAGCATGGCCCGCCTGCCGTGGCACTCGCGGAACGCATCGCTGCCAGCCGGCATCTGCGCTTTGGCGGGTTGCAGGCCTATCACGGTTCAGCGCAGCACAAGCGCGCGCCGGAAGAACGCGCAGCGGCGATTGGGGAAGCCGTGGCGCGGTCCCGCCGCACCGTGGAGCAACTCCGCCAGCGCGGGCTGGAATGCCCGATTGTGGGCGGTGCGGGCACCGGCACCTTCCGGCATGAAGCGGCGAGTGGCGTCTATACCGAAATCCAGGCCGGTTCCTATTGCTTCATGGATGCGGATTACGCAGCGAATGAGGATGCGCCGCCCTTCCGGCAATCGCTTTTCGTGCTGTCGCAGGTGATGAGCACGGCAGGCCCCGGCATTGCCGTGCTGGATTGCGGGCATAAGGGCGTTTCGGTTGATTCCGGCATGCCGCAAGTCTGGCAACGCCCTGGGCTGCGCTATGCGGGCGCATCGGATGAACACGGCAAGATCGTGATTGAAGATGGCAGCGCGCCGGCGCTTGGCGAAAAACTGCGCCTGGTGCCGGGCCACTGCGACCCGACGGTTGATCGCTATGATTGGTATGTAGGCGTACGCAAGGGGCGCGTGGAATGCTTGTGGCCGGTCTCTGCGCGGGGTGGGATGGCGTAACCCCATCCCATACCTCCCTCACACATCCAGATTGGCAACTTTCAAGGCATTGCCAACAATAAAGTCGCGGCGCGGTTCCACCAGATCGCCCATCAGGGTGGAGAAAACCTGTTCCGCATCCTCCACATCCTCAACCCGCACGCGCAGCAGCGTGCGGATCGCGGGATCGAGTGTGGTCTTCCAAAGCTGATCAGGATTCATTTCACCAAGGCCCTTGAAGCGCTGGAAGGAAAGCCCCTTGCGACCCTGCGCGATGAGTTTTTCAAACAGCGCCAGCGGCCCCACCACCTGCGATTCCGCTGAATCCAACGCCAGCACGGCATTACCCAGGAAATCTGCGGCCAGCCTTTCGCGCCGTTCATCCAGCCAGCGCGCTTCGGCGCTGCGCAGCGCCGTGGCATCCAGTAGATGGCGTTCGCCAACACCGCGCACCGTGCGCGCCAGTGTCAGGCCATTGTCGCCCGCTGTTGCCACCCAGCCGCGCTCAGAAGCCGGCGCCAGCGCATCAAGCCGCGCCGCCAGCGCCTGCGCGGCAGCCAAGGCACGGTCGCTTTCCATGGTCAAAGCGCCAGTGATTGCTGCTTGTTCGATGATATCCGCGGGCACAGCGCCAGCCAGGCGGCGAATGCGCGACGTGGCCTGACGATGGAAATCAATCTCCGCCTGGAAGGCATCACCGGTCAGGTCACGCCCATCGGGCAGACGCAAGCTTGCGACATTTTGTGCCTTTTCCAACAGGTAATCTTCCAGCGCGCGATCATCCTTAAGGTAGCGTTCTTCCTGCCCGCGCTTGGCGCGATAAAGCGGCGGCTGCGCGATATACAAATGCCCGCGCGTGATCAATTCCGGCATTTGCCGGAAGAAGAAAGTCAGCAACAGCGTGCGGATATGGCTGCCATCCACATCGGCATCCGTCATGATGACGATGCGATGATAGCGGAGCTTGCCGATATCAAAACCACCTTCCGAAGGCTCACCGCGCCCGATCCCGGTGCCAAGGGCGGTGATCAGCGTGCCGATTTCCGCGCTGGAGAGCATCTTGTCGAAGCGCGCGCGTTCCACATTCAGGATCTTGCCTTTCAGCGGCAGGATCGCCTGGAAGGCGCGGTCACGCCCTTGCTTGGCGGAACCGCCGGCGCTGTCACCCTCAACGATAAACAATTCGCTTTTCGCCGGATCGCGTTCCTGACAATCCGCGAGCTTGCCAGGCAGCGATGACACATCCAGCACGCCCTTGCGCCGCGTGAGTTCGCGCGCCTTGCGCGCCGCTTCGCGCGCGGTTGCTGCATCCAGGATCTTGCCAACAAGATCCTTGGTTTCCTTCGGATGGGTTTCAAACCAATGGGAAAGCGCATCGGCGCAAGCCACCTGCACCACGGGCTGCACTTCCGATGATACGAGTTTTTCCTTGGTCTGGCTGCTGAATTTCGGATCGGGCACCTTCACCGAAAGCACGGCGGTCAGCCCTTCGCGCATGTCTTCGCCGGTGAGTGCGACCTTTTCCTTCTTGGCGATGCTATCGGCCACCTTCGCCACCACGCGCGTCAGCGCCTGACGGAAGCCCGCCAAATGCGCGCCGCCATCGCGCTGCGGGATATTATTGGTGAAGCAGAGCATGGTTTCGTGATAGCTATCATTCCAGCGGAGCGAGAGCTCAACCTTGATGCCATCCTGTTCCCGCGCCGCCAGACTGATCGGCGCCGCGAAAAGTGGGGTTTTCCCCTTGTCCAACCATTCGACAAAGGCCGTCAGGCCACCATCAAAATGAAATTTGGTTTCCTGCGCTTCGGCATGGCGTTCATCGCGCAGCACAACGTGCAAGCCTGAATTCAGGAAGGCCAATTCGCGCAAGCGCCGTTCCAGCACGGCAAATTCAAATTCCGTGCGCGTGAAGGTCAGCGCGGATGGCTTGAACGTGACTTCCGTGCCGTTCGGATGATCAGAAGGGCCAAGCGCCGTGCAGGGCACAACGGTGTCCCCATGTTCAAAGCGCAGCCGATATTGCTGACCGCCGCGCCAGATGCGTACTTCCATCCATTCGGACAGCGCATTCACAACAGCCGCACCCACGCCATGCAGGCCGCCTGAGACCTTGTAGGAATTCTGGTTGAACTTGCCCCCGGCATGCAGCCGCGTCAGCACCACTTCGGCAGCGCTGATGCCTTCTTCCGCATGGATATCCACGGGGATCCCGCGCCCATCATCGCGCACGGTGACGCTGCCATCGCCATTCAGGGTGACGGAAACAGCCGAAGCAAAACCCGCCTGCGCTTCGTCCACCGCATTATCAACGATTTCAAAGGCCATATGATGCAGGCCAGAGCCATCATCAGTGTCGCCGATATACATGCCCGGCCGTTTGCGCACCGCTTCCAGCCCGCGCAAGACGGTGATGGAAGCACTGTCATAGGCTTCATTTTCGGCGCGCGGCTCGTCGCTCATGCCGGTAACGGGCTCCTGATTTGGGAATATGAAAACACAAGAATCTTATAGCATTTTTCGGCGACAAACGCGACCCCGCATCGCGTCAAATCGCGGGAATAAGCCTGCCTTCGCCGGCGCTGAACAATCGGCCCAAACCGGCCAGCGGGGCGAAAACCTCAAAATCCGTACCCGTCATGAAAACCTGTGCGGGCAGGGCCGCCAGCGCGGCGAAAAGCGCTTCCCTCCGCGCAGGATCAAGATGCGCGGCAACCTCATCCAACAGCAACAGCGGGGCGAAGCCGCGTGCCTCGGCAATCAGCGCGGCATGGGCCAGCACAACTGATACCAGCAGCGCCTTTTGCTCTCCGGTTGAACAAAACTCCGCACTGATGGCCTTCGGCATATGGATCAAGCCCAAATCCGCCTTATGCGCGCCACGCGCCGCACCGCCTGCCGCCGCATCGCGCCGGCGATCGGCGGCCAAGCCTTGGCGCAAGGCATCTTCCACAGCCAGGGCTGGGCTGTCAGCCAAACCCGCCAGGATGGGACAGGCAATCTCCAGCCGCGCCGCCGGAAAGGCGCCCGTGGCGCGGCCCGCCGCCAATTCAGCGTTGAGCCGCAGCATCAACGCACGCCGCGCCGCCGCGACCGCCACCGCATGGCGCGCCATGGCATCTTCCAGCCCGGCCAGCCAGGCAGGATCGGCGCGGCCTTCCGAAAGCAGCCGGTTGCGTTCTGCCATCGCATTGTCATGCGCTGCCACTTCCCGCGCATGGCCCGGTTCCAAAGCCCAGACCAGCCGATCAAGAAAGCGCCGCCGCCCGCTTGCGCCTTCCTGAAACAGCCGGTCCATTTGCGGCGTGATCCAGACAGCGGCCATGCGTTCCGCGAGCATCGCCTGGCTGCGCAAGGCCTGCCCATCCAGCCGGTAGATGCGGCGTTCTGTCGCGCCTTCCGGGTCCGTACCGGTGCCGATATCCATCGGGCCAGCGCGGGTTTCAA
>JADCGG010000196.1 GCA_020249125.1 Roseomonas sp.
GATCAATTACGGTGTCATGGATTGCGCCATGGCGACGCCAAGCTATGCCAATTTCGCGACCGGCCATTTCCTGACGCGGGAGAAGATGGATTTCTACTGGCGCTGCTATGCGCCGAAGGAAGCGGATCGCGTGACACCCTTCGCTTCCCCCATGCGTGCCGATCTGCGCGGCCTGCCGCCGGTGCTGGTGCATATTGCGGAGCTTGACGTGCTGGCTGATGAAAACAGGCTTTTTGCCAATAAGCTGCGCGCCGCTGGCGTGGCGGTGACCGAGGAAACCTTCCCCGGCACCATCCATGGCTTTTTGCGCGCCCTTGGCCATGTGGCGGCGGCGGATCGTGCCGCGCGGCAAGGCGGCGCATGGCTCAAGGCGCGTTTCGCGTGAAACAAACAAAACGGGGAGGATCACCATGATTGATGAGGCCACGAAACAGCGCATCCAAAGCCAGCAGGGCGACCCCAAGCTGGCGTCGCATTACCTGAAGCCGGATCACATGCCCTGGCAGGCTACGGAATTTCCAGGAATTGAAATGAAGCTGCTCTGCCGGGATGAAGCGCGCGGCATGTCCACCATCCTGTTCCGCATGGCGCCCGGTGCGGAAGTGCCGCTGCATGAGCATACGGATATCGAACAGACCTATGTGATGGACGGCTATCTGGAAGATGATGAAGGGCGCTGCGGCCCCGGTGAATTTGTCTGGCGCCCTGCGGGCAATACGCATGTGGCGCGCGCGCCGGAAGGTGCGTTGTTTCTTTCGATTTTCCTGAAGCCCAATCGCTTTGTGGAAAAGCAGCCGGGCTTTGCGCGGTGACAGCTACATGCAAGTCAAGGACACAGATTTCGAAAGGTCCGTGTCCTTGAACTCTCGCAACCTTCTATTTTTGGAGCGTGCGAAACCTGTTGACATTAGGGTCACACTTGTTGAAACATTGATGTACTCTGAAAATCTATCCATGCACTTCAGCTTTGGAGGAATAATGAATGAGTAATTTTGCTGGAATTTCCTTCGGCTTAGCGGCAGTCGCAGCATGGCTTACCCATGTAATAGTCTGTTTATCAATGGGCAAATGGGGTTTTCTAATCGCTGGTGCAATTTTCTTCCCGATAGGTATGGTGCACGGCGTAGGCATTTGGCTTGGCTTTTGGTGAAAGACTTCTTCGCCTCCGAATATTAATTTATGGATGACATCATGCTGCTCACAAGGCGATGGTTTTGTTTAGCTGCTGGCTCGATATCTTCCGCGCCGGCTCTAGCGCAAAGTTTTTCACCAGATGCGGCGACGACTGACAGCCTCTTTCAAAACGCCCTTGGTCAGTACGCCGCAAGCCGTGTTTGTGGAGATCAGAGGACTGTTGCGCAAATCAGAAATTCCGTCATAAGAATAATGAATTGGAACGATTTTAAAAAATATAACTTGAGGAGTGTTCAAATGTTCAAAAATAATTCCGAAAACTTCCTTTTGGAGGGTGAGCGTCGTTACCGCGAACAACGCTGGATTTCTTGTGAACAGGTCTCGCGCACTGTGCAACAGATCGACGAAATAACCCGAAGATTTCCGTAGAGAAAGGTAAACCTTCAGATTCGGACTTCTGAAACCCGAAATCAGGGAGCGCCTGAATAACCCTCGATTATCCTCTCTAAACGCCTTAAGAATTCACGATGTAACTCTTGGCTTATGGTCCCCCCTTTAGATACGACTTCCGCCATGAGAATGTTCATAAATGTCACATCTGAGGTGATCGCAAGTACTGCAACTGAAATTATCTGCCTCTCATTTTTAGTGAATTTGCGGTTTTTCTCTGCTATTGAAAAATCGATTAGTCGATTTCTATCGCTCTCAGTAGGGATTGTTTTCGTATCAAGCAAGAGAGCGTGAGACAGGGACGCTGCGCGCAAAACAACTAGCTCCATATCCTCGTCAGAGCCCCGCTTTTTTCCAAATCCGAACATCACGTACCACCTCTGGCTTAGCCCAAACTACGGATCATTTGTCTTTCATGAAGAAATTTCATTCATTATGCAATGATGATTTTTACAGCGATGTCACACAACTCATCAGTTCCTTCAGTCAAAGACCATTCCTTTACGGGCTCTCCCCCAAAGCCCGCTTCGCCACTTCGGTAAGATACTTCGACGCGACCGGCAAAATCGCGTCGTTGAAATCATAGCGCGCATTGTGCAAATCGCGCCCTTCCTCGGCGGGGCCATTGCCGATCCACACGAAAGCGCCCGGCACTTCCTTGAGGAACCAGGCGAAATCCTCGCCCGTCATGGCGGGGCGCATGTCGCGGCGGGTTTCGGTGAGGGCGGCAGCGGCGGCGGCGGCCAAATCGCGCTCCGCCGGGGCATTCGCCGTGACACCCAGGCCAGGGCTGATAATCAACGTGCCCTTCACGCCGCAGGTTGCCGCGACACCATCGGTAATGCGCTGCAAGCCTTCACGGATGGCATCGCCGGCCTCATCATCCAGCCAGCGCATGGTGCCCTTGATGGTGACACGGCTCGGGATTTGGTTCTGCGCTTCGCCGCCTTCAATCACGGTCAGGCTGACCACGCCGCCCATCAGCGGGTCCACGCTGCGCGCAATGATGGATTGCGCCGCCACAATCGCATGTCCCGCCGCCAATATGGGGTCGCGTGTCAGATGCGGCAGGGCGGCATGGCCGGCATGGCCATCGAAAATCAATTCAATCCGCGCACCGGCGGCCATCACCGCGCGGTCATGAATGGCGATGGTGCCGGCGGCGAGGCCGGGCCAATTATGCCAGCCGAAAATCCGGTCCATCGGGAAGCGCGTGAAAAGCCCATCGGCAATCATGGCACGCGCGCCGCCGCCGCCTTCTTCTGCTGGTTGGAACACCAGATGCACCGTGCCAGTCCAGCTTTTGTCATCCAGCAGCAGCCGCGCGGCACCCAGCAGCGCCGTGGTATGGCCATCATGCCCGCAGGCATGCATCACGCCGGGGATGGTGGATTTCCAGGGCAGGTCATCCGCCTGTTCCTGGATGGGCAGCGCATCCATATCGCCGCGCAACCCGACCGACCGATTGCCCCCGGCGCGGCGGATTGTCGCCACCACGCCATGGCCGCCGAAATTCTCGGTAATGTCGGTAATCCCCATCTCGCGCAGCTTTTGCACGACAAAGGAAGCGGTCGGGCCTTCTTCCAGCGTCAGGCCGGGATGGGCGTGCAGGTGCCGCCGCCATGAAGTTAGGGTAGCGTGAAATTCATCGGTCATGATTCGTCCTTTCTACCCTTCCCCGGCCAGGGCCGCCACCAACCATAGGTGGTTGCCGTGGTTGCTTTTATGCACCTTCCTGTTCTGGTCCAACCCGCTGGCAGCACAGGAACCGCCCGCCATCCCCTATCGCGTTGAAATCACCCCAGATGACGACCGGGCGCTGGTGTCTGCCATTGAAGCGGTTTCGCAATTGATAAGGCTCGCCGAAACCGCGCCAACCGATGGCTATGGGCTGCTGGCACGCGCGCGGGCCGATCTGCCGCGCCTGACCGAAGCGCTCCGCGCCGAGGGCTTTTGGGGCGGTGCCGCGCGAATTAAAATCGCCGGAGAGGATGTGAACCAGCGCGGCGCTGCCCCGCCTGAGGCCGATCCGGCCAATCCCTTGCCGGTCGCTATCATGCTTACCCCCGGCCCGCGTTACCGCATCGGCCAGATCCTGCTGCGTGCCGACCCCGACGCGCAGGATGTCCTGCTGGAACAGGCCGCCGCCGAGCTTCGCATCGCGGAAGGCGACCCGGCCCGCCCCGCCGATATACTCGGCGCCGAGGAAGCGCTGCTGCGCGAACTTCGTCGTGCAGGCCATCCCTTGGCGAGTGTTGTGGCGCGGGAAGCCGTGGTGGATCACGACACCAAGACGATGGACATCACCTGGCGGATCGCGCCGGGGCCGCTTGCGGATTTCGCGCGGCCAAGTGTCGCGGGCACCACGCGCACCAATCCCGCACTGTTGGAACGGCTGGCGGCGCGGCGGCTGGAAGGCCAGCCCTATTCACCCGAAAGGCTGGAACGCGCCCGCCGCGCCATGATGGGGCTTGGCGTATTCGGCTTTGTGCGGGCAGAGGAAGGCCAGGCTTTGGACCCGTCCGGGCGCCTGCCGGTCCATTTCCAGGTACAGGAACGCCCGCGCTACGTGGTGGGGGGGCGCTTCGGCTTTGAGACAAATTACGGCCTGACCGCCAGCGGCTATTGGGAAGACCGCAATATCTTTGGTGGCGCTGAACGTCTTCGCCTGGAAGGTGAAATTGCGCGCATCGGCGAAACAGGGATTGAGAACGCCACCTATCGCGCCTTTGCCACGCTGCGCACGCCGGAATTTCTCGGGCGCGATCTGCAAAGCACCTCACAAATCGGCGCGGTGCGCGAAAGGCTGCGCGCCTATGATCGTGACGCCGCCCTGGCATCCTTCATCCTGGAACATCGGCTATCGGATACCATGGCTGTCGCGGCGGGGCCGAATTACGAAGAAGGACGCATTGGCCGCGATGGCGATATGGGGGCCTTTCGGCTATTCGGGCTGACGGGGATTTTTCGTTACGACACTACGACCAATCCGCTTGACCCGCGCCAGGGCCAGCGCTTCACCTTCAACGCGACCCCTTACTATTCAGCGATGGATGCCAATAGCTTCACGCGCATCCTCGCGATCGGCACCAGCTATTTCGACATTATGGGCAATGGTGACAGTGTCTTGGCGCTGCGCGCCGCACTTGGCAGCGCGCCGGGGGCGGACCGGGATGAGATCACGCTGGACAAGCGCTTCTATGCCGGCGGTGGCGGTTCCGTGCGCGGCTATACCTATCAATCCATCGGGCCGCGCGATGCCGCCAATCGGCCCTTGGGCGGGGCGAGCCTGGTGGAAACGAGTCTGGAATGGCGCCAAAGAATCAGCCGAAGCTGGGGCATGGCTGCGTTTCTGGATGCGGGCAGTGTCGGGGAAGAAGCCAAGCCGGATTTCAACCGGCTGCGTGCCGGCACCGGGCTTGGGATACGCTATCTGACCGCCATCGGGCCGCTGCGTTTCGATGTTGGTGTGCCTTTGGATCGGCAGAAGGATGATCCATCCTTTGCCATCTATATCGGCTTTGGGCAGGCTTTTTGACATGCGCCATCTGCGCCGCCTGCTGATCCTGGTTTTGGCGATACCGCTTGTGATGATTGCGGTTTTGGGCGGCGTGCTCGCCTGGGTGCAATGGGGGAATGGTGCCGCGACAATGGCGCGGCTTGCGCAACGTTTTGTGCCGGGGCTGGTGATTGAAGGCCTTGCCGTGACGCTGCCGCGAGAGCTGCGCGCGGCGCGCATCACCCTCGCCGATGAGGGCAGCATTTGGCTTGAGGTCACGGCGCCGCGCATCGCCTTTGACCTGGCAGCGCTGTGGCAGCGCGAAGCGCATGTGCAGGGAGTGACGGCAGAACGCATCACGCTGAACCGCCTGCCGGCTTCTGATGCGCATGAACCGCGCGATGGCCCGCTGCTGCCATCCCTGCCGCATTTGCCCTTCGCTGTGCGGATTGACCGCGTGGCAATTGCGGAAATCTCTGTGGCCGAGGGCGTTTTTGACCAGGGCTTTCGCGCGGCACTTGAAGGCAAGGCCGCGCTGAAGGCAGCGCGGCTTTCGGGTGATGTGGCGCTCACGCGGCTCGATGCGCCGGGGGAAGCGCGGCTTGAACTGGACCTTTCCCCCGGCGCGGATCGGCTTTACGCGCGGCTTGATCTGGCGGAACCGCCGGGCGGCGTGATCGCCGCCGCACTGGGTTTGCCGTCTGAACCCGCAAAGCTGCTGTTGCGCCTGGAAGGCCCGGCCAGCGGCGCGGCCTTGAGCGCAGAGGCGCGGCTTGGCAGCGCGGCAGAGGCAGCACTTTCCGGCACCATCAGCGCCCATGCGCGCGGCGCGGGGTTTGCGCGGCTTTCGGGCCATGTCGCGGCGGCGCCCTTGCTGCCGGCGCCATTGGCCGAGGCACTGGCGCGCTTGGAATTCACGCTGGATGCGGCGCGCGATGACGCGGGCCTCATTACGCTCCGCAATGTGGCAGCCAAGGCGCCACTTGGCGAAGTGACCCTTGCGGGAAGCTTTGATCCGAAGCGCGAGGAAGCGGCGCTGCACGGCAATATCGCGCTTGCTGCAAGTGCGATGCTCGCCGCCTATGTGCCAGAGGAAATCGCCTGGGAAGCGGCCCGCGCTCGGTTTCGGCTGGATGGCAGGCTGACCGCGCCGCAGGTGGCGCTGGATGCCGAAATGCAAGGCTTTTCCAGCAGCATTACGGAATTGGGCGCTGCTCTTGGCGCGACCCCGCGCCTTAGTGTGCAGGGGCGTGCACCGACGCGGATTGAACGCTTGACGCTGATCGGTGCTGGCAATGAACTGACCGCTTCAGGTGATGTCGGCGAAAACCTTGATCTCCGCTTCGGTTTACACATCTCCGATATGGCCAAGCTGGTGCCCGAACTGGCCGGCGCTGTGACCGCAGAAGGCCATCTGCATGGCGCGCGGGATGATCCTTCCATCACGCTGAAGGCGGAGGGCGAGAGCATCACGCGCGGCACTGAGGTGCTCGCCGCACCACGCCTTGATCTGCTGCTGGAAACGCCCCTGTCGCGCCCGCGTGCGGAAGCCCGGCTTGAGGCGAATTATGCCGGGCAGCCGCTGACACTCACGCTTTCCGGCCAGCCGGAAGGAAGCGCGCTCAGGATCAATGAGCTTGAAGCGGCGTTCGGTGCGGCACGGCTTTCGGGGCGCGGTTTGCTGGATGTGCAAAAGCCGCTTTTCGATGGTGCGCTGTCACTGGCCATTCCCGATCTGGCGCCTTTTTCAGACCTGATGGGCCATGCGCTGACCGGCAGCTTGTCATTGGAAGCCGAAGGGCGCGATGCCGCTGGCCTGCAGCAGGTCACAGCGAAGTTGAGCGCGCCCGAAGCCAGCTTTGATGGTCGCAAGCTTGCCTTGCGCGCCGAACTTGCCGGCAGCCTTGATGATGCCAGCGCCAGCTTCACCGCGCGCCATGGCGAAGCAGCACTTGCGGGCGAAGCGGCACTCAGCCTGGTCGGTACGGCGCGCGTGATCACGCTGCCAAGCCTCTCGCTCGCTTATGGCGCGGAGCAAATGAAGCTTGCCGCGCCGGCGCGCATCGAAATCTCTCCCGATGGCCGCATCACTCTGACCGAGACGAATATCATCAGCAATCGCGGCGGCAGGCTGCGACTTGAAGGTTTCAGGAGTGCGGCGGAAACATCGCTGAGGGCCACAGTTTCAGCCCTGCCCATCGCGCCCTTCGCGGCCTTGCTGGCACCGGAAGCGAAATTGGCCGGCACCCTTACCGGTGAGGCGCGGGTGAATGGCACAAGCAATGAACCCCGCTTTGACATCAAATTGGAAAGCCCTGCCATTACCAGCGCCATGCCCGCCGCGCGTGGCCTGCCGCCCTTGCGCCTTGCGGTGACCGCCAATGGCACGGCAGCGGGGGCGGAAGCGCGTGCCTCGGTCACTGGCGGGAATGCGGTGCGGCTGGCCGCCACGGCGCGGCTGGCAGGGCTTGCGCCTGACGCGGCACTTTCCGGCAGCATCACCGGGCGGCTTGATGTGGCAAGCCTGATGCAGCCCTTGCTTGCTGCCGGGGCGCAGCGCGTGACCGGCATTGCCAATCTCAATCTGCGCCTGGAAGGCAGCCTGGCCGCGCCGCGCCTGGGTGGTGATGCCAATCTCGCCAATGGCAGTTTTCGCGATTTGCAGCATGGCGTGACGTTGAATGAGATCACCGCCGCCATCACCGCGGATGATCGGCGCTTCAGCCTGACGCGCTTTGCCGCGCGCACGGCGGGTGGGGGGAGCCTGGGCGGTTCCGGGATGATTGATCTTGGCAAGCCGCGTTTGCCTTATGAAGTGCGCCTGACTGCCAATGCCGCACGCCCGGTGAATTCCGATTTGGGCAATGCGACCTTGGATGGTGCTTTGACCCTTTCGGGTGAGGCTTTGGGCGAAAGCCGCATCACCGGCAAGCTTTTGGTGCAGCGCGCGGAATTGCGCATCCCGGATCGGCTGCCGCCTTCAATCCGAACCCTGCCCGGCGTGCGCGAAAGGGGCCAACGCCCGCCGGGTGTGGCGCCCTTGGCACCACCGACACGCGGCGATGCGCCTGAGGCCAATCTGCCGCCCATTGCGCTTGATCTCACCATCGAAGCACCGCGCGCGATTTTCCTCCGTGGTCGCGGCCTGGATGCCGAATTGGGCGGCGAGATTCGCGTTGGTGGAACCTTAGCAGCGCCGATGCTGGAAGGTGGCTTCATGCTGCGCCGGGGGACGCTGGTTGTGCTCGATCGGCGGCTTGACCTGAACCGCGCCAATATCAGCTTCGATGCTGGCGGGATCATGCCCAATCTTGATGTGCTGGCGACCTCTCGCGCGGAGGAGGTGGAGGTGAATGTCGCCGTGGAAGGCCCGGCGCGTGATCCGAAAATCAGCTTCACCTCCAACCCCGAATTACCGGCGGATGAGGTACTGGCGCGGCTGCTGTTTGGCCGTCGCGGGGGCGAGCTTTCGCCCTTTCAGATGCTACGCTTGGCCGAAGCGCTTGCCGGCACGACAGGCCGCCCCCTGCCTGGCCCTGGCGGGCTGATGGAGCGCATCCGCCGCACGATTGCGCTGGATCGGCTTTCAATCGGCCAGGAGAAGGAAGGCGAGCAACGCGCCGGGCAGGAACCGGGCGCCACGCTGGAATCCGGGCGCTATGTGGCGGATGGGGTTTTTGTGGGCGTGAAGCAAAGCGCCGATGGCGGGCCGCCGCGCGTGGGCGTACAGATAGACCTGACGCGAAGGCTGAGGCTGGAGGCGGAAAGTGGTGGGAATAGCCTGGCGGGGGATCGGGTTGGGATTGCCTTTGAATATGAATATTGACCCCGCAGCCCCTGGCACTCGGCGCCTGGGAGTGCCAAGTTACGTGACGATGACAAGTGCATGGGACAATAGGGTGTTCAGGGCATGATCCGCTACGAATTGCGCTGCGATCAGGCGCATGAATTCGATGGCTGGTTCAAGGATAGCGCGGCTTTCGACAAGCTCGCGGCGGCGGGGCTTGTGGAATGCCCGCATTGCGGCCCGACCAAGGTGGCCAAGCGCCTGATGGCGCCTGCCATTCCGAAAAAGGGCCGCCCGGCGCGCAATACCAAGGCCGAGGCGCTGCCCGCGCCGGCCTCGGAAGCGCCTGCGCCCCCGCCTGCGCCCGCGCCCGCGTCCCCTGCGCTTCCCGCGGCGGCGCTGGCCGCCATGCCGGCGGAACTGCGCGCCATGCTGCGCCAGATGCGGACCGAGATTGAAAAGAATTGCGATTATGTCGGCGGCGATTTCGCCGAGGAAGCGCGCAAGATCCACCACGGCGAGGTCGAAGCCCGCGGCATTTTCGGCGAAGCCACCGAGGATGAGGCCGAGGCCTTGCGCGAAGAAGGGATCGAAATTGCGCGCATCCCCTGGGTGCCGCCTTCAGATGCCTGAAGCCCCAATACGCTGCGCGGTGTTTGATTTGGATGGCACGCTGGTGGATAGCGCGCCAGATATCCATGCCGCGCTTGATCGGCTGATGGCACGCCGCCGCCTGCCCGGCTTTGCGCGGGCCGAGGTTGTGGGGATGATCGGCGATGGCGTGCGCGTATTGCTGGAACGCGCCCATGCCGCGCGCGGCATTACGCTGGATGACGCCAGCTTCGACCATTTCATGGCGGATTACGAAGCCAATGCAGCCGTGCTGACGCAGCCCTTTGCTGGCATACCTGAATTGTTGAGCGCTTTGGCAGTCACCGGCTGGCGGCTGGCAGTCTGCACCAATAAGCCAGAAGCGGCGGCGCGGGTATTGCTCTCGGGCCTTGGGCTTGATCGCCATTTCAGCGCGCTGGGTGGCGGCGATAGCTTCCCCATGCGCAAGCCCGATCCAGGGCATTTGCGCGCGACGCTTGCCGCGGCGGGTGTGACGGCGGAAGGCGCCGTGATGATTGGCGATCACGCCAATGACATGCTGGCCGCGCGGGGTGCTGGCGTGCGCGCCATTTTTGCCGGCTGGGGCTATGGCCCGCAAAGCATGGCGGGCGGCGCGCCAATCGCCCTGGATGTCGCGGGGCTGCGCAGCCTATTGGGCTGAAGCCCCTATCTGATGCGCTGTAATTCCATGCGCATGGTGCCGAAAATCGTGCTCGGAAACTCCACCCTGACCGGGATGGGCGGCAGGCGCGGGTCCACCTTGGCAAGCCAGGCCATCGCCGGGCGCGGCTGGGTCGCGCGCGCCGGATCATCGCCAATGCGCACCCCCGCCACCAGCCGGCTTTCCAAGCCGCATTGGAGGGACTCGATTTCCTTGCCCGCATGGGTGATGCGCACTGACCCGATGGTTCGAGATGACCAATCCAGCCTTCGCCTGCCATCAAAAATCGGCCCCGTCAGATCACACCGGCCGGTTTGCGTGACCGTGCGGGACATCAGCGCAAAAGCTGACAGCCCATCAATTGCGCCGCGCCGCGCCGGCAGGGGCACAGGTTCATTGGTGGCACCCTCTGGCGGTTCCAATTCCAGCGGTTGGGGCATGCCTTCCCGGTAGAGCAACACCGTGCGCCTCGTGTCGCCGCGCCAATTGCCCTCTGCCTGGAAGCGCTGCGGCGCCACACCTTCCGCGCGCCAGGCGCCTTCAACCTCTGATCGGATTTCATGCGGCGCGAAAAGCCGGCCAATGCCAACCGCCCGGCTGACTGACCGCATCCAATAGCCATCCGGGCGCGTTTCGAATTGCGCGGTGATTTCGACCACGGGGATACCGGTTTGGGTGACCTGATAGACAGCTTCCGCCGCGCCTGCCGGGTGTAATCCGGCGGAGAAAAGCATCAGCAGCAGGGCAAGAAAGAATTTCGGCAGGAACCGCATGCAGCGCAGTCTAGCCGGGCCGGGGCAGGAAGGAAAATCCTTTCAGGCAGCGCGCGGTTTAGGCAAGGCAGGTTGAGGGAAACTGCTGAAAATCGGTGGCAGGCGGGCGTAGAAGGCAAGCTCTGCCCTGTTATCGGCAACAAGCCGCGCCAGCGCCGCGGCGTAATCCGGCTGGCAGACCGCCGGCGCCACGCCCGCCAGCACTGGCCTTTCGTTGGAGCGCGGCAGATGCCCGCCAAGCCGATGGCCGAACAAGGCAAGCAGCCTATCGGCAAAGACATTCAGCGCCTCCATCCGGGCAAGCAGATAAGGGTAACGCCGGAGCGCCACGATAATGCCTTCTTGATCCGTGGCGTTGAACAGGGTGCGGAGTTGCGCATCGCGGCAATGTGCGGCGAATGGCGGTACTGTATCCAAAGCCTGATGGAGCGTGAGCGCGCTGAGTGCCGCATGTTCCGGATGTTCCGGCGTACCGCGAATATAGTCGTAAAGTGAGACGATGCGTTCAACGGGATGGCGCATCACCGCCGCAAAGGCCATTGGCCGAGGCATATGCAGCACCAGCGGATGCGCCACGCCATAATGGCCGGTGATCAGCGCCGCCCCGTGATCCATCCGCTCACCCCGCGCCAGGGCAGCGGCCAACCCACCCTCCCCTCCATGTTCCGCGACAAGATCGCCATGAAACAGGGCGCGATGACCAAAGGCGTATTTCAACATGCGGTTGATGGTGGTGTCGCCTGTTCTTGGAAGATGAAGAAAGCATAAAATGGGCATCTCTGGCACAAGAGCCGCGATATTTTCTCTTAATAAGACGTTCATTTCTTGGGTCTCACGGAATTCCCAAGAAAATACGGATCACATCATAATATTCGGTTGCCGAAGCACCGTAAAAACCAGCCGGTCACCGGCCTGCTTGACGGAGCCGCCCCTGCCCCCCTAAAGGCAAGGTCAGGTCGGGCGCGTAGCTCAGCGGTAGAGCATTCGCTTCACACGCGAAGGGTCACAGGTTCAATCCCTGTCGCGCCCACCATTCTCCCTTAATAGGATTTCGGCAGGCCGAGGACTTTTTCGGCGATATGGCTCAGGATCAGCTCTCGGCTGACCGGGGCAATGCGCGGGATCATGCTTTCGCGGAAATAGCGTTCCACCTGGTATTCCTGGGCATAGCCCATGCCGCCATGGGTCAGCACAGCGGCCTCAGCCGCGGCAAAGCCGGCTTCGGCGGCCAGATATTTCGCGGCATTGGCTTCCGCCCCGCAATCGCGGCCCGCATCGTAAAGTGCTGCGGCCTTCATCGTCAGCAGGCCCGCCGCTTCCAATTGTGCCCAGCACCGCGCGAGCGGGTGCTGGATGCCCTGATTCTGCCCAATGGGTCGGCCGAAAACCTCCCGCGTGCGGGCGTAATTGGCGGCGCGCGACAAGGCCGCCTGGCCGATGCCCACAGCTTCCCCCGCAATCAGGATGCGTTCGGGGTTCAACCCGTGCAGGATCAGGCGAAAGCCTTCCCCTTCCGCGCCGATGCGGTCTTCTTCCGGCACTTCCAGCCCATCGAAAAACAGCATGTTCGAATCAACGCCATGCCGGCCCATTTTATGGATCAGCCGCACTTCCACCTTGGCGCGGTCAAGCCTGGTGTAGAACAGCGTCAGCCCATCGGTCTTGCGCTTCACCTGATCAAGCGGCGTGGTGCGCGCCAGCAGCAGGATGCGGTCCGCAACTTGCGCGGTGGAAATCCAGATCTTCTGACCATTGATGACATAGCGATCCCCGCGCTTTTCAGCGCGCGTCTTCAATTCCGTGGTGTTCAGCCCGGTATTGGGTTCCGTCACGCCGAAACAGGCTTTTTCCGTCCCGGCGATCAGCGGCGGCAGGAAGCGCTGTTTCTGCGCCGGCGTGCCGAAGACCACCACGGGGTTGAGGCCAAAGATATTCATATGAATGGCCGAAGCGCCCGACATGCAGGCGCCGCTTTCCGCCACCGCCTGCATCATCACGGTCGCCTCTGAAATGCCCAAGCCCGCACCGCCAAATTCTTCCGGCATGGCGATGCCAAGCCAGCCACCGGCGGCGACGGCGCGGTAGAATTCCTCAGGGAAGCGCGCTTCCTGATCAATCTTCAGCCAATACTCATCGCCGAAATCGGCGCAGAGCTTCAGGATCTGCGCGCGCAGTTCTTGTTGTGCTTCGGTGGTTGAATACTGCACTGAACCATCCTTGGGTCGGTCTTCGCTTGAAATTGCGGTTTTGCCGCGGCCCGGTCAATTGCGCGCAATTGCCTTTACGGAGGCTCTCGGGCAGAAGTCGCGCCGGGAGATTACCATGACCGAAGACACCCCCAGCCTGCCGGACCGCCTATCCAACGACCCCAGCAGCCCCTTTTATGACGAAGCGCTGCTCGCCCGCGGCGTTGGCATTCGTTTCAAGGGTCAGGAGAAGACGAATGTGGAGGAATACTGCGTCTCGGAAGGCTGGGTCCGGGTGAGCCTTGGCAAGACCACAGACCGTCGCGGCAAGCCGCTGACCATGAAGCTGACCGGCACGGTGGAGCCCTATTTGCGGTGAGGCGCCTTAGGCGCTCGCTGCATCCAATTCTGCGATCGAAGCCGCATCCAGGTTTAGCACCGCTGCCTTTACCAGATCGGCCACTTGCGCTGAGGTCGTGGCACTCGCAATCGGCGCCGCGAGGCCGGGACGGCCCTTGAACCAGGCAAGCGCGACCTGCGCCGGCGTTGCCCCCATGCGCGCCGCAACCTTGTCCAGCGCGGCCAGCACTTTCAGGCCTTTTTCGTTCAGGTATTTCCCCGCACCACGCGCCCCGCGCGGGCTTTTGCCGAGGTCAGCTTCTGACCGATACTTGCCAGACAGAAAGCCGGAAGCCAGCGAGTAATAGGGGATCACACCAACCCCTTCGGCAGCGCAAAGCGGCAGCATATCCGCTTCAATGCCGCGTTCCAGGAGATTGTAATGCGGCTGCATGGTCTGGTAGCGCGGCAGGCCATGTTTCGTGCTGATATCGAGCGCTTCCTTGAAGCGAGGCGCCGAGAAATTGGAAGCGCCAATGGCGCGCACCTTGCCCGCCTTGATCATCTTGTCGAAGGCCGCGAGCGTTTCTTCCTGCGGCACTGATTCATCGTCGCGGTGGGATTGATAGAGATCAATCACATCCGTCCCAAGGCGCTTCAGCGATGCTTCAATGGCGCTGGCCAGGTAGGAAGGCGAAAGCCCCTTGCCGATGCCGGGCATTTCCATGCCCGCCTTGGACAGGATCAGCACATCATGCCGCCGCCCGCGCGCCTTCAGCCATTCACCCATGATGGTCTCGGACTCGCCGCCTTTGTTGCCCGGCGCCCAATAGGCATAGACATCAGCGGTATCGAGCGCATTAAGCCCGCGTTCCACAAGTTCATCCAAAATCCGGAAGGATTGCGCCTTGTCCAAGGTCCAGCCGAAGACATTGCAGCCGAAAATCACGGGCGGGACGAAAATGCCGGAACGGCCGAGTTCGATTTTTTGCATGGCGTTTCTCCTGATATCGGCTCAGCTTGCAGGCTTTGGGGCGGGCGGAAAAGGGGGGCACGGTTTCGCTTGCAATCGCCCCGGCAGATGATGCACAAAACTCCCAACCAAAACACAGGGGAGGCGCCACCATGGCCAAGAAAAATCTGCCGGAACGTTCATTCCAGGAACTCTATCGTGATGACCCGGAACGCGCCGATGCGCTGGTTTGGGGCCGGCGCGGGGCATTGCAAGGCGCCGCGCTTGCCGCCATGGGCACAGCCCTGGGTGCCGCCATCCCCTTCGGGCGCAACATGCCAAGCGGGCTGGTGCCGGTGGCCCTGGCGCAAGGCGCCACCCAGCCGCAATTCCTCCAAATGGAAGGCAAGGCGCCGCTGATCATGCAGGGCGAACGCCCTCTGACAGCGGAAACGCCCGAGCATCTGCTTGATGACCCAATCACGCCCGCCGACAAGTTCTTCATCCGCAACAATGGCAATACCCCGGAAGTCGCCGCTGACCCACGCGCCTGGAAGATCCGCATTGATGGGGAAGTGAATACGCCGCTTGAGCTTTCCATCGCCGAGCTTGAACAGCGCTTTGAAGTGGTGACACGCCAGTTGCAAATGGAATGCGGCGGCAATGGACGCGCTGCCTTTTCGCCCCAGGCTTCGGGCAATCAATGGGGCAATGGCGCCATTTCCAACGCGCAATGGACAGGTGTGCGGCTCCGCGATGTGTTGCGCGCCGCGGGTGTGAAGGACAGCGCCAAATTCACCGGCCAGCATGGCGCCGATAGCCATCTTTCCGCGCAAGGCCCGGCGATCAGCCGCGGCATGCGGATCGAGAAAGCGATGGATGAAAATACGCTGATCTGCTTTCGCATGAATGGTGCGGCTATTCCGCAAATCCACGGCGCGCCGGTGCGGTTGATTGTTCCGGGCTGGCCGGGCTCACTGAGTCAGAAATGGTTCACACGGCTTGAAGTGCTGAATGCGCCGCATACCGGGCGCGGCATGGGCGGCACATCCTATCGCATCCCTGTGCGCCCGATCGTGCCCGGCAGCCGCAATAATGGCGCTGATTTCGTGGATATGGAGAGCATGCCGGTGCGCTCCGTGCTCAGCAGCCATGCGCATGGTTCGCGCCTGCCTGCCGGCACGCGCAGCCTGGATATTCGCGGCCATGCCTGGGCCGGGGATTTGAGTGTGCGTGATGTGCATGTCTCCACCGATTTCGGCCAAAGCTGGCAGGCGATGCAGGTGGCCGCCCCGGCCAATCGTCATGCCTGGCAGCGCTGGCAGGGCCGCATCGCACTGCCAAGCGATGGCTATTACGAGGTCTGGTATCGCGCGACAGACAGCAATGGCCGCATGCAGCCGCATGTCGCGGCGAATTGGAATCCGCAAGGCTATGGCGCCAATCCCGTCAGCCGTGTTGCCATTCTGATCGGCTGAACCTGCCATGAGATGGCTGCCCTATGCGGCGGTGGCGCTGCTGTTATGCGCATCAGCCACCATCGCGCAAACGCCTGATTTGGCGCAGCGGCAGGCGGAAGCCACCGCTGCCCCGCCAGACCAGCAGGAAGAGGAAACCGTGCTGGCGGAAGGCGAAGGCCGCTCAGAAGTGTTTGGCTATTGCACCGCCTGCCACAATACCGCGCTGATCCGCCGCAGCGCCTTCACGCGCGAACGCTGGGATGAGCTGATGGATTGGATGACGGAAAAGCACAACATGAATCCGCTGGAAGGAGAGTTCCGCGATACCATCGTGGATTACCTTGCCAAGCATTATGGTCCCCGCACACGCGGGCCGCGCGGGGGAAATCCGTTCTTGAATTGAGGCGCGGTGACCTGATCACCCGCCCACGGTGATATTCGCTTCCTGCGCCACACGAGTCCAACGCGCGAGTTCGGTGCGCACCATCTCGCCCAGTTTTTCGGGTGGTGAAGGTGGCGCCATTTCTACATTGATGGAAGCGAAGCGCCGCACCAGCGCCGCATCATTCTGCATGGCGGTAATGGCGCGATTCCAGAAGGTGATGACTTCCGGCGGCGTGCCGACGGGACCGAGCAGCCCGGACCAGGCCATGGATTCCAAGGGCGCCAAATCCGGCATGCCGGATTCCGCCAGCGTGGGTATTTCCGGCGCCAAGGGCGACCGACGATTGGCCAGAACGGCGAGTGCCTTCACGGCCTTGCCCTGCACCTGCGGCAGCGCGCTGGTCATGGCATCCACCATGAAATGCACGCGACCTTGCTGCATATCCAAAAGCGCCTGGGCGCTGCCACGATACGGCACCTGTTCCATCTTGATGCCGACTGCGCGGAAGATTTGCTCCGTCACCAGATTGCCGAAAGTCCCCGCCCCCGGATTGCAGGCGATATAGCGATTGGGATTGGCGCGGAACAAGGCAATGGCTTCGGCCAACGTATTCGCCGGAAAATCAGGCGGCACCACAATCAAAAAACTGGTCCAGCCAACAAGACCAATCGGCACCAGATCTTTCGTCACATCAAAGGGCAGGTTGCGCGTGACGGCGGGGTTCACCACCAAGGGGGAATTTGAACTCATCAACAGCGTATAGCCATCAGGCGCGCTGCGGCTGACCGCCTGAATGCCAATGGCGCCCGTCGCACCCGCGCGATTATCCACCACAATCTGCACGCCGCCGCGATTGGCCATTTCATCCACCATCAACCGGCTGATCAGGTCTGACATATTGCCGGGCGGAAACGGCACCACGAAACGCACCGGGCGATTGGGATAGCCAGCCTGAGCCTGGCCAATACTGGGCGCGGCCAAGACGGCAGAGGCAGCAAGTAGAGCGCGGCGGTTCAGCTTCATCATGTGATCGTTCCCTTTTCCCTGAGTTTCTTGATTTCCTCAGCATCAAGGCCGAGGCGTTTTTTGAGTATGTCATTGGTATCGGCACCCAGCGCCGGCGCCGCGATGCTGGGCGGTCGGCTGCCGGCAACGCGCACTGGGCCGGTCAGCATCCGCACCGGGTCGCCACCTTCGCGGCGCGTGAAATCGGCGATCGCCGCCTGTTCCTGCGCGAATGGGTTTTGCAGCGCCTGCGCCACGTCAAACACCGGCGCCGCCGGCACGCTGCCGCCGAAAAGCACAAGCCATTCCGCGGTGGTTTTTTGCGAAAGCGCCTGATCCAGGATTTGCGTGACCAATTCGCGATTGGCGAGGCGTGCCTTGAACGTTGCGAAGCGGGCATCTTCCGCCCATTCCGGATGGCCGAGCGCTTCAACCAGGGCGGGCCAGAATTTTTCCTTATTGCACATCAGGAAAATCCAACCATCCTGCGTGCGATAAAGCTGCGAAGGCGTGAGGGATGGATGCGAACCGCGCGGTTCCCGGCCCTGCACATGGCCATCATTCAAATACCAGGTAGCGAGGTACGAAAGATTATGCAGCGCGGTATCAAACAGGCTGACATCCACATCCATGCCGCGCCCCGTGGCGCGCGCACCGACCACGCCGGAGACCAAAGCGAAGGCCGTCATCAGCCCGGTCATCATATCAACAACCGAAAGCCCGAAGCGCGCGGGCGGGCCATCGGGCTCCCCAGTCAGGGAAAGATAGCCCGCCTCCGCCTGCATCAGATAATCATAACCCGGCCAGGATTTGCGGGATCCCTGCCGGCCATAGGCGGAAAGATGCGCGCAGACGATGCGCGGGTTGATGCCCTTCAGCGCTTCATAGGTAAGGCCAAGCTTATCCGGTTGATCACCGCGCAGATTATCCAGCACCGCATCCGCATGGCTGACCAATTGGCGCAGCAGCGCCATGCCTTCCGGGTGCTTCAGGTTCAGGGCCAGGCTGCGCTTGTTGCGGTTGAAGGCGTGATGGAAATGGCTATCGCCTGGCCCGAAATAAAAAGGCCCGACGCTCCGCCCAACATCGCCGCCTTCGGCTGGGTTTTCGATCTTGATGACCTCGGCCCCCATATCCGCGAGCAGCATGGAACCAAAAGGCCCGGCACCGTATTGTTCAACGGCCAGGACCGTGACGCCATCCAGCGGCAGGGGCCGATCCGCCATCAGATCGGGTTCTTTTCGATCAGGCGCTTGGCGATCACCAGGCGCTGGATTTCATTGGTGCCTTCACCAATCACCAAAAGCGGCGCATCGCGATAGAGCCGTTCCACGACGAATTCCTTGGAATAGCCATAGCCGCCATGAATGCGCATGGCTTCCAGGCTGTTTTCCACTGCCGCTTCGGTCGCGAAAAGCTTCGCCATGCCGGCCTCATAATCCGAACGGTCACCGCGATCCAAAGCCTGCGCCGCTTTTTCCGTGAGCAGCCGCGCGGCTTCAACGCGCACCGCCATATCGGCAAGTTTCAGCGCAATAGCCTGATGCTGATGGATGAATTTGCCGAAGGTCTTGCGCTGCTGGGAATAGCGCACCGCTTCATCCAGGGCGCGCTTCGCCACACCCACGCCGCGCGCGGCGACATTCACGCGCCCCAGTTCCAGCCCGGCGATGGCGCAGGCCAAGCCCTTGCCTTCCACGCCGCCAATCAGCCGATCAGCCGGAATGCGATAATCATTGAAAACCAGTTCCGCGCTATCAATGCCCTTATAGCCAAGCTTTTCGAGCTTGCGGGAAACGGTGAAGCCCAGGCCTTTTTCGGCAATGAACATCGCCATGCCGTGATGGCGCGGTTCAGCGGCGGGGTTGGTTTTCACCAGCAGGGCAAAGCAACTTCCTTCAATGCCATTGCTGATCCAGGTTTTTGTGCCATTGATGATGTAATCATCACCATCCCGGCGCGCCACGGTGCGAATGGCCTGCAAATCCGTCCCGCAATCGGGTTCCGTCAGCGCCAAGCCGCCGCGCAATTCACCGGTTGCGAATTGCGGCAGGAAGCGCTGGCGCTGTTCGGGCGTGCCCATCTTATCCACGATGCGCGCCATGATCAGATGCGAATTGAGAATGCCGGAAACCGACATCCATTCTTCTGAGATCTTTTCAATGATGCGCGCATAGGTGGAAGGGCGCAGGCCAAGCCCGCCCAATTGCTGCGGAATGATAGCGCCAAACAGTCCCATTTCCTTCATCCGCGCGACAATTTCATGCGGATAGGCGTCTTCATGTTCCAGCTTGGATGCGACGGGCCGTACATGGCGTTCCAAGAACCGTTCAACAGAATCGAGAACCAGCCTTTCCTGTTCGTCCATATCGCTCATCTTGCTGCCTTCACCCCGGCGCCGCGCTTCGGCACCAAACTCACGCGTTCAAAGGAAAGAAACACCGTACCATCGGCCTTATAGCCTTCGGTCCTGGTGGTCACGATGCCCTGATGGGGGCGGGATTTGCTGGCGCGCACATCGGTCACCGTGGTGCGCGCATAGATCGTATCGCCGGGAAAAACTGGCGCGGTCAGTGCGATATCCTTCCAGCCCAGATTGGCGATGGCGTTGAAGGAAATATCTGCAACCGTCATGCCGGTGACAATCGCCAGCGTCAGCGCGGAATTGACCAAAGGCTTGCCGAATTCAGACCGGGAAGCGAAATCCGCATCGCAATGCATCGGATGCTGGTTCATCGTCAGCAGGCTGAATTGGATGTTATCGGCTTCCGTAATCGTGCGACCGGGCCAGTGTTCAAACACCTGGCCCGGCGCGAAATCTTCCAGGAAATTGCCGCGTTCCCGGCCCGCTACAATCGTCACGTTTTTGCTTCCTCAACCTAATTGGGCGGGGCTTCAGCCCGCCAAGGCTTCCGTCAACGCCACCACGCTTTCGGCCTTGTCCAGCGTCATCGCCAGATCAATCACGCGTTCAATCCGCGCGGGTGACATGACGCGCGCGGCATTGTCGCGGAATTTCTGCTCGACATCCGCTGCACTCAAAGGCTGACCGTCTGAGCCGCGATTGAATTCCTCACGGTGCCGAAGCGTGCGACCATCGGTGGTTTCAATCACCACCTCACCGGAATAATAGCGCGGGAACCGAGAGTCCGGATCTTCCGCGTAATGCGCGCGCTGGCAAAGTTCCAAAACGCGCGGGTCGCGAATGGCCTGTTCATCCAATTCATTCAACGTAAAGCGCCCATGCAGGATGGAAGCCGCCATGGTGTAATGCACGCTGAATTGTGCGTCATAGGAATTGGCCGGCGTCTTTTTCGCTTCTTCCGGCTGGCAGACAATCTTGTATTGGCCGGGGGAGAGCAGCGCCGTCATGCTGCGGATGGTCTCTGGCGTCAGACCATGCTTGCGGCGCAGCGCAAGCGTCGCGTCCGCAATGGCATGGTTGAAGTGGCAGCAGGGATAAGGCTTCAGCGCCACATTGCGGAATTCCCAAAGCTTGCCGAGCGCTTCCGTGCAGCGTTCCGCAAAACCTTCCGGCGCCTTGCCGCCCAGATAGGTGCGGAACAGGCCAAAGCGCCCTTCATAGGCCGCCGGCGGCGCCTTGAAGCCAGCGCGCGCCAGCGCGGTTGCGGTAATGCCGCAAACGCCGGCCCAGCCGGGATGAATGCGCTTGGTCCAGGAACCATCTTCCAGAAACTCAAGCGAACCCGCTGCCATGGAAAGAATGACACCTTGGGCGGCGGCCATTTGCGCCGCGGTTGCGCCCGCCAAACGCCCCGCTGTTAGCGATGCGCCAAAGGCGCCCACCATGCCGGTTGGGTGAAAGCCCAATTGGTGGAAGGCGCCCTGTGCCGCGGCGCCAATGCGCGAAGATGCCTCGATACCGATGATATAGGCGGCGAGTGCTTCGAGCCCACTCGCGCCATGTTCGCGCGCCATGCCAAGCGCGGTTGGCACGGCGCTGGCAGAACCATGCACCACGGCGTCCGAATGGGTATCGTCAAAATCAAGGCCGTGCATCAGCGTGCCATTCAGCATTACCGCATCGCGCAGCGGTAAGCGCATGGCGTACCCAATCACGGGATGCGCGCCGGCGCCGGCCAGGCTTTGCAGCGCATTGGCGGTGCGGTGCGCGAAATCAAAGCTGGTGGAAGCCAGCGCAATGCCCAGGCAATCCAGCATATGGCGCTTGGCCTGTTCGATCACATCGGCGGGGATGTCGCCGGGGCGCAAGCTTGCGGCAAAATCAGCCAATTGGCGGGAAATGGGTGTCGCAATGGCGGCATCCGCCAGTGTTGCGGGCAAGGCATCCATGGTGGCGTTTCCTTCTTTGGTATTGTCGGCATTTCGGCACGCCCAGACAGGGCTGTAAAGCGGGGCTGGCCGGAAGCCCCAGGCGCGCCTAAAAAGAACGCGCCGTAAGATGAGGAAGACGCACATGAACGCCACCGGTCCCAATCGCACCTTCCTGTTTGCGCCAGGTGATCATTCGCGCCGCGCGGAAAAGGTGCTTCAGGTGGGCGCCGATGCCGCCATTCTGGATTTGGAGGATGCGGTCGCCATCGCCGCCAAGCCGGCGGCGCGTGGCGCAGTGCGGGCCGCTTTGGAAAACCCGCGCCAATGCCGCGCTTATGTGCGCGTGAATGCTTTTGATACTGAATTCTGCTTTGGCGATCTGCAAGCGGTGATTGGTGCGCGGCTGGATGGCATTGTGCTGCCCAAGCTGGAAGATGCCGGCCAGTTGCTCGCCGTGGATTGGATGATCGGCAATCTGGAAGCCGAACGCGGCCTGCCCGCTGGTGGTATTGACCTGATGCCGATTATTGAAACCGCGCGCGGGCTGGTGGCGCTCCGCGATTTGGCGCGCGCGGCGGCGGCGCTGCCGTCCGGGCGCGTGCGGCGCCTGGCTTTTGGTGCGGGGGATTACACCACCGATCTCGGCATTACCTGGACGCTCGGCGAAGAAGAATTGGCCCCGGCACGGAGTGAATTTGTCCTCGCTTCGCGCGCTGCGGGCCTCGAACCTCCGATTGATACGGTGTTCATCGAATTGCGCGAAACCGCAGCGTTTGAGGCTTCCTGCACGCGTGGTGCGGTGCTGGGTTTTCAGGGCAGGCTCTGCATCCATCCCGATCAAATCGCGCCCGCCAATGCCGCCTATTCCCCGCCCGAGGCGGAAATCACCCGCGCCAAGCGCATTGTCGAAGCCTTTGCTGAGGCGGAAGCGGGCGGGCTTGCCTCCATCCAGGTGGATGGGCGCTTTGTGGATTACCCGATTGTGCAGAAGGCGGAACGCATTCTGGCGATTGCGGCAAACATCGCCACGAAGAAAGGCTGACGCGCCCCGGCTTGCGCGCCAGCCTATCGCCAGATTACCGCGGCGCGGGCTGCCCCGGCGCTTGCGGGCGCGGGCCGTCGCCACGGTGGCCACGGCGCTGCACCTCGGCCCGCGTCAGCGCGCCATCGCTATCGGCATCCATGGAACGGAACATGGCATCCGCCATGACGCGCAATTCGGGCAGCGTAATCTTGCCATCCAGATCGGCATCCACGAAGCGGAAGCGCGCCGCCTGGCGTGTTTCCATGCGCTCCCGCATGCCCTCTGGCGGGCTGCGGCCTTCGCCGCGGCGGGCGGTATAGAAGGCGCGGATTTCCTCCTGCGTCAGGCCACCATCCTTATTGGCGTCAATCTCTGCAAAGCGCGCGGCCAGCCAGGCATTGGCTTCTTCGCGCGTCACCTTGCCGTCATTATTGGCGTCGGCGCGGGCAAAAGCCTCGCCTGCGGCAAAGCCCATCATGCCATCACCGCGCTGGCCGTGATGCATATGATAAGGCCCTTGGCCTTGCGGGCCTGGGCCGGGTTGCGCGCTGGCCAAACCTGCTGCGCCAAGGGCGAAGACAGAAGCCAGCACAAGGGTCCGGGAAGTTCTGGAAGACATATCAAACTCCTGCAAACGGCGACATGCCGCGCGAAAGCCATGCGCCCCTTTTGTAACGCGCGCATTGCGCCAGCGCAGATCGCGCGTGAAGAAAGGTAACGGCGTTCAGGGCGTGCCGCCCTGCCCCAAATCCCACCACATGCCGGTAAAGGCCAGAATGCCTTCCCGCGCGGGCGCAATCAGGAAATGCTCATCCGGCCCGTGCTGCTTGCAGCCATTATAGGAATGCGGCACCCAAACCAGCGGCACGCCCAGATGATCCACAAACACATCACCCGGCAGCCCGCCCGAGGAATTGGGGATGATCTGCACGCGCTTGCCAAGCGTTTTCTGCATGCTGCCTTGCGCCCAGCGCACCCAAGGATGATTGGGCGGTGTACGAGACGCCGCCATGCGCACCCCGGCATTTTCAATCACAATATCGCCAAAGCCCTGTTCATTGAAATGCCGACGCAGCGCGGCCTCAAAAGTATTCGGGTCTGTGTCAACCGTGTAGCGAATATGGCAGGTGGCGCGCGCATCGGGTGCGACGGCATTCACCGGCGCATCCGGCTTGCCGGAGAGCATGGCCAGCACAATGAAGCTGTTCCAGCCATAAATCTTTTCAGCCGGCGTCAGGCCGGGTTCACCCCAATCGGCATCAATGGTGGCAGCACCTTCGCCGCCACCCACCGGGCAGCCATCCAACACGCCGCGCACTTCCGCTGGCACGCCATTTTGCGGCAGCCAATCGCGCACCAGAATCTTTCCGCGCGCATCGCAAATTGCACCAATCGCGTGGCTCAGGCGAATGGCGGGGTCGGTCGTCAGCCCACCCCAATGGCCGGAATGCACGCCGCCCGGGCGCAGCTTCAGCACCAAGTCAAACTGAAAAATCCCGCGTGTGCCGGTGGCGATGGTGGGCACATCCGGTTCACAGCGCGGGCCATCTGACGCGATCAGTACATCGGCAGCGAGCAAATCCCGATGGGCGGCGACAAATTCGCGCAAACCCCGGGAACCGCGTTCTTCCGCCATTTCCAAAACGATTTTCACGTTGAAGCCAAGCTTCCCGCCGCGTTCCGCCAGTACCGCTTCAAGCGCTGCGATATTCAGCGCGTGCTGGCCCTTATTATCGGCGGAACCGCGGCCATACCAGCGGCCATCTTCTTCATGTAATTCCCAAGGCTTCAGCCCCGGGCGCCATTGATCATCCAGGCCGCGCACCGTGTCACCATGGCCATACAGCAGCACGGTCGGTTTCGCCGCATCTTCAATCCGCACCCCAGTCAAAATCGGGCCAAAGCCTTCCAGCGGATTGGGGTGGATGGTGACAGCGAAGCCGAGCCTTTCCAGCCACGGTCCAATCGCGCCTTCCAGGTAATGGCGTAAATCCGCCTCATGCCCTGCCTCCTGCGCGGTGGAGGGGATAGCAACAAGATCGGTCAGCAATTTCTTGTAGCTGCCATCATCGAAATAGGTTGCGGCGCGGGCAAGCGCGCCTTCGCGGCTGGACATGGTCTACCCCTCACACAATCTGGTTGAATAGCGCAGTTTCACCACGCCATTGCCGGTTCAGATTTTCCATCATCATATCCAGCACATTGTCTTCGTATTTATGCGTCTCACCCCCGGTATGCGGCGTGATCAGCACATTGGGCATGGTCCAAAGCGGGCTTGCTTCCGGCAGGGGTTCATCCACCGTCACATCCAAAGCCGCACCGGCGATGCGCCCGGCCTGCAAGGCGGCGATCAGCGCGGCTTCATCCACCACACGCCCGCGCGCGACATTCAGCAACTGCGCGGTCGGCTTCATGGCGGCCAAAGCGGCGGCTCCAATCAGGCCGCGCGTTTCATCCGTCAGCGGGCAGGCCAGCACCACGAAATCAGCACGCGGCAAAAGCGCTGGCAGATTCTGGAAGGAATGAACCTCATCCGCGCCATTGGCGCCCGCCGCTGTATCGCGGCGCACGCCAATTACCTGCATATCCAGCGCCTTGCAGATGCGGGCAATCCGCCCGCCAATGCGCCCGGTGCCAACCACAATCACCGTCTTGCCGCCGGCTTCATCCTCGCGCTTGGCGAAATCGCCCATCATGCCGCGCCAGAAGCGCTTGGCCTGGTTGTCGCGCGCTTCCGGCACGCGGCGCAGCAGGCCAAGCATCAATGCAATGGCGTGTTCGCTGACGGCATTGGCGTTGCAGCCTTGGGCACTCGCCAGCCTGATGCCAGCCGCGCGCAGCACATCGCGGTCATATTGATCGGTCCCGGCGCTCGCGGATTGCACAAAGCGCAGCCGGGGCGACAATTTGGGCAAATCATTGCGCCACAATCCGGAACAGACCAACACATCCGCGCCCGCAATGCGCGCATCCAGATCATCACGGTTGCGCACTTCAAAGAAATCAATCCCCGCCCCCCGCAGCGCGAAGCGGTCAGCAAAGCGATAGGCGACATGGGCGAAGCAGATGGTCAGTTTCTCGCGCGGCGGCAGCATGGGGTTCTCCTGGTCTTGCTGGGCGAGACCCTGAAACGCCCAAGCCAGCGATGCAAGGGGTGGCGCTTGACGGCGCAGTGCGGGAAAGCTTCCATGTCAGGGGGGCAGAACGGGACAAACCCGCCAGGACGCCCGACGGGAGGAAGCATCATGAAACGCATCATCACAGCGTTCGCCGCGCTGTTGCTGGGCCTGGCCCAGCCTGCCGCCGCGCAGGATTTCCCTAATCGCACCATCAATATGATCGTGGTCTTCGCCCCTGGCGGCGCCACGGATGTGCTGGCGCGCATTGTCGCCGATCACATGATGAAGACGCTGAACCAGCGCATTACGGTGGAAAATGTCTCGGGTGCTGGCGGCACCATTGGCGGGGCGCGTGGTGCGCAAGCCGCCCCGGATGGCTATACACTGACCGTCGGCAGCCTGGGCAGCCATTCCGCCGCACCTTCCATCTATCGGTCCATCCAATATGACCCGCGCGAAGTGCAGCCGATTGGGCTGATTGCGGGCACGCCGCTGTTTTTTGTGGTGCGCAACGGCTTCCCGGCGCAGACCATGCAGGAATTCCTCGCCCGAGTCCGCGCCAATCCGGGCCAGGTTTCCAATGCCAATGCGGGGATCGGTTCCACCAATCATCTGGCCTGTTCGCTCTTTGCGCATCTGACCGGCGCGCGGATGAATGAAGTGCCCTATCGCGGTGAAGGCCCGGCCCTGAATGATGTGGTGGCGCAGCAGGTGGATAGTGCCTGCCTGCTGGCCCCCGCCGCCGTACCGCAAATCCAGGCCGGCACCATGCGCGGGCTGCTGACGGCGGCGACCACGCGCAACCCGAATGCGCCTGGCGTGCCCTCAGCGCCCGAAGCGGGCGTACCCGACTATATCTTCCAGGGTTGGAACGCGATTTTCGCCCCGCGTGGTACGCCGGCGCCGGTGGTGCAAAAGCTGGATGAGGCGTTGCGCGCCGCACTCAATGATCCCGCCATCCGCAAGCGCATCGAGGATCTGGGCTCCATCCCCGCGGCCGCGGATCAGATGGGGCCGGAAGCGCTTTCGCGGTTGGTGCGTGCGGAGGTTGAACGCTGGGCCACCGTGGTGCGCGCGGCGGGGATTCAGCCGCAGTAAGGCCCGCGCCCAGCGGCGGTTGGCGCAACGATTAACCAACCGCCAATGGTCTGGCCTGGGCGCCGAAGCGCCCGCAAACCATCACGCCGCCAAAAGATTGATCCTATTGCCCCAAGGATCATTGATCGAAACGGCCTCTCCGTCGTGGTCAAAGCCGATACCGGCTTGGCTGGCGCGGGCCAGTATGGCCGCTTTTTCTTCAGGTGAGCGCACCAGAATATCGAAGGATTCCAAACCCGCAGTATCTTGCGCACGCATCCCCGCGCCCTGGCTATTCCAGGTGTTGCAGGCCACATGGTGATGATAACCATCGCTGCCGAAGAAGGCGGCTTCGGGCCGCCGCTTCATCACACCAAAACCCAGGATATCGCGATAGAAGGGCTCAGCCCGATCAGCGTCGCCGACTTGCAGATGCATATGGCCGATCAGCCCATCCTCCGGAAAGCCGGACCAGGTGACATCCTGGGACGAACGAAGCACCTTCTCAGCATTCAGGGGCTTTGTGCCCATCAGCAAATTGCCCGAGGCATCATGCCATTGCGATAAGGGGCTATCGGCGTAAACCTCAATCCCATTGCCTTCAGGATCGGCAAGGTAGATCGCCTCACTGACAATGTGATCAGAGGCGCCCTGCACCGGCAGGCGGTTTTCAATCACATAGGCAAGCCAAGCCCCCAGGGCGGCGCGGCTCGGCAGCAGAAAGGCGACGTGA
>JADCGG010000197.1 GCA_020249125.1 Roseomonas sp.
CGGCGGAAGGCGGTTTCGCTGATCAGCAAATGATGCAGCACCAGCCAGGAAACCGTCTCCGTCTCCTCAGGTGACAGGCCAAGGGCGGGGCAGATATGCAGTGCCAATTCCGCGCCCAATTCGGAATGATCGCCCCCGCGCCCCTTCGCCGCATCATGCAGCAGCATCGCGACATAAAGCGCGCGGCGGGATTGCACCTGGCCGATCAATTCACTCGCGACCGGGGCAATTTCCGTGAGTTCACCGCGTTCCATCGCGCCCAGAACACCAACCGCCTCGATCGTGTGCTCATCCACGGTGAAGACATGATAGGTATCAAACTGCATCAGCCCGACCACGCGCTGCCAATCGGGCAAAAGCGCCGCGATCAACCCGGCTTCGTTCAACATCCTCAACCAGATATGCGGGTCCTTGCCTGAGAGGATATCAAGGAATTCTGCACTCGCCGCCGGGTCGCCACGCAGCCGCGCGAGGTGCCGCGCATGGCGAATAATGGCGCGGAAGGCGAGAGGGTGAATCTCCAAGCCCCGATCCCGCGCAAGACGAAAAATGCGCAGCATCAGGACGGGTTCAACCGTGAAATCAAAACCTGGTGCGGCGATGATCTTGCCATCGGCCAGGCCAAAGCCTGCTTCGGTCAGTGCCTTGTCAGGCGCGGGCAATACAGCAGGGCGGCCAAGCGCTGCGCGCATGATGGCCGGTTCCAGAATGCGGGTGAAGCGCGCAACATCACGCACAGTCAGGAAGAAGTGCTTCATGAAGCGTTCAACGCCATCCTGAAGCCCGCGCCGCGTATAGCCCATGCGGGCACCCACCACCGGCTGCAAATCAAAGGTCAGGCGTTCTTCCGCGCGTCCCGTGACCAGATGCAAATGAAAGCGCACTGTCCACAAAAAATCCCAGGCGCGGCGGATGGCGCGCGCCTCACTCGCCGTCAGCAAACCGCCGCCCGGGCTATCGGGCCCGACAAGTTCCGGCATGCGCTGCACGTTGAAGGCATAGCGCGCCAGCCAATACAGTGTTTGCAGATCGCGCAGCGCTCCGCGCCCTTCCTTGACATGCGGTTCCACCACGTAGGGGCTATCGCCGTAGCGGCGATGGCGCTTTTGCCGTTCGGCAAGCTTCGCTTCCAGAAAAGGCTTCAGCCCGGTGCGGGCGCGGGCGGCGCGAAAGGCTTCATCAAAGCGGGCGAAAATCGCCGGATCGCCGGCGACCAGCCGCGCATCCAAAAGCGCGGTCATTACGGTCGCGTCGCGCTTCGCTTCCTGCAAGCATTCGCTGCGGGACCGCGTCGCATGCCCAACCTTCAGCCCAAGATCCCAGAGCAGATAGAGCATGAACTCCACTGCCTTTTTGCCGCGCGCGCCCATGCTGTTGTCGGTCAGGAACAAAAGATCAATATCTGAAAAGGGTGCGAGCACACCGCGGCCATAACCGCCGGTCGCCACCAAGGCATGGGATTTCTCGCTACGATCCGGCGGGTGCAGCGCTTCGGTATAATGATGAATGCCAATCATCAGCGTATCGGTCAGCGCGGCCAACCAGCGCGCGGCGGCAAGGCCCGATAATTCGCGCGCTTCAAAGGCTTCCTGTACGCGCGCCTGGATGCGTCCCAAATGTCGGCGCAGCAGCGCAAGCGCCGCATCACGCAGAATGGGCTGACCTTCCGGCAGCAATTCCGTGAGCAAATCCGCCAGCACCAAAGGCTGTTCGGAAACAATGCCAGGAGTCTTGCCCCCGTGCCGGGGCGGCGGGGGGGCAGTTTCGGGGAATGCCTTGGTCAGACTCATTACTGTCACATTATCGTGTCCCGCGGCGCTGCGACAGTCTCCAAAAGCGATTTAATGCGGTAGAGAAACTCCTGCGCTTCTCGCGGGCTGAGTGTATCGGGATCAAGCCCTGCAAGCGCTCCCAAGGCGGGATGGGCAGGCGCGGCGGCGGGGCCGGGGCGCGCGAAAAGCGGCAATTCTTCCGCCAGAGGGTCAAGCCCCTTGGCGCGGGCTTCGAGCGAGGTCAGCACAGCCTCTGCCCGGCGCAGAACCTCGCGCGGGACACCGGCGAGTTTCGCTACATGCAGCCCCCAGGATTTCTCGGCGGTACCGGGGCCGACGCTATGGCGGAAAATCACCTGCCCGCGCCATTCGCGCACCTGCATGGTGGCCAGCGTCAGCTCCGGCAGTTTCGCCGCAAGTGACGTCAATTCATGGAAATGCGTGGCGAAGATGGTGCGGCAGCGGATGCGGTCGTGCAGCGACTCCAGCACCGACCAGGCAATCGCCAAGCCATCCCAGGTGGCGGTGCCACGCCCGACCTCGTCCAACACCACCAGGGATTGCGCGCTGGCCAGGTTCAATATCGCCGCGGTTTCGGCCATTTCGACCATGAAGGTGGATCGCCCGCCGGCAATGTCATCCGCCGC
This sequence comes from Roseomonas sp., assembly GCA_020249125.1. Lineage (GTDB taxonomy): Bacteria > Pseudomonadota > Alphaproteobacteria > Acetobacterales > Acetobacteraceae > Neoroseomonas. Next base: position 2,420 of record JADCGG010000197.1, read on the forward strand.
ACCAACGCGGGAGAATAGCCGATCCACCAGGCCAAGCCGCGCGGCTTCGGCGGGCAGGAAAAGCCCGGCTTGGGCCAGGATCACAAACAGCGCGTTCTGTCGCAAATACGTTGATTTGCCGGCCATATTCGGGCCCGTCAGCAGGCAAAGCCGCTGGCCGGCAGACAGGTCACAATCATTGGGCACAAAGGCCGGGCCGCGCGCGCGGGCAAGGGCGGCTTCCACCACCGGATGCCGCCCGGCCTTGATGGCAAAATCCGGCTTTTGCGTCATTTCCGGTCGGCACCAACCACCGCCTGCGGCCAATTCAGCGGCGGCGGCATGCACATCCAATTCCGCCATCGCCGCTGCGGCTGCCGCGATGCCGGGCGCTGCATTCAGGCAAAGCTTCCGCAAATGTTGCGCGACCATGCGTTCCCGCCGCGCCGCCTGATCGCCCGCTTCCGCCACCTTGCGGTCAAGCTCGGCCAAAGCCGGGCAGGTAAAGCGCATCGCATTCGACATGGTCTGGCGATGGATGGGGCAATTGGAGCCTTCGGGGATGGCGGCGCGCAGCAATTTCTCGCCGGCGGCCAAAGGCATTTCCGCAAGGAAGCCGAATTGCTGATGATGGCGGATGCGCAAAGCCGCCACGCCCCAAGCCTGCGCCAAATCCAATTGCAAGGCGGCAATCTGATCCCGCCCGCCATCACGCAGTCGCCTCAGCGCATCCAATTCGCCGTCATAGCCTGCGGCAATTAGCCCGCCATCTTCCAGCCGCGCCGGCAGGGTTTCGGCAAGTGCCCGCTGCAATTCCGCCTGAGGTGAGGCTTCCGGCACCAGCGCGCTGCGCGCCGCCTCAATCAAGGCAGGTTGCAGGCCGCCGGCGGCATCAAGTGCCGCCGCCATGGCCTCAGCACGCGCCAGCCCATCGCGGATTGCGGCCAGATCGCGCGGCGCAAACCGATCAAGCGATAGCCGCGCCAAGGCCCGCGCCATATCGGGCGAGCCCTTCAAGGCTGCCCTTAACGCCACACGTTCGGCGGGTGCCGCGAGCATCCACCCAACCGCCTCATGCCGCGCGAGGATCGGCGCGGCTTCGGCCAGCGGAGAGGCCAGCCGTGCCGCCAATTCCCGCGCCCCGGCGGCGGTGACCGTGCGATCCACAGCGGCGAGCAGGGAATGCCGCGCCTCCCCCCTTTCGCTTTTCAGGATTTCCAGGGATCGGCGCGTGGCGGCATCCATCTGCAACAAGCCGCGCCCACCCATGGGGCTTGGGGGGGCGAGGCGCGGCAAAGCACCAGCCTGGGTGGCCCGCACATATTCCAAAGCCATGGCGGCGGCGGCGAGTTCCTCGGCGCTGAAACTGCCAAACCCATCCAGGGTTGAGACATCAAACGCCTCGGCAAGGCGCCGCGCAGCATCGCGCGGCGGGTCCAGCGGCGTGATGCGTGCGGCCACTTCGCCTTCAAAAACCCCATCCGGGGCGAGGATTTCGGCGGGCTCCAGCCGCGCCAGCAGGGATTGGATTTCGCCGCGCGGCAGGGATTCGGTGCCGAAGGCACCGGTTGAAACGTCAAGCCAAGCGGCGCCGATCCGATCTTCGAGCGGTGCCACGGCCAAAAGCCAAGCTGGGCGCGCGGCTTCCAGCAGGGTTTCTTCCGTCACCGTGCCGGCTGTGACCAACCGCGTAATGTCCCGCCGAATGGTGGGCGCCTTGCGCGCCTTGGCCTGTTCCGGCGTTTCCATTTGATCGCAAATGGCAACCCGGAAACCCTGGCGGATCAGCCGCGCCAAGTAGCTTTCATGCGCATGGGCCGGCACGCCGCACATGGCGACTTTCTGGCCGCGATGCTCCCCCCTGAAAGACAGCGCGATATCAAGCGCGGCAGCGGCGGCTTCGGCATCGGCGAAGAATAGTTCATAGAAATCGCCCATGCGGAAAAATACCAGCGCATCCGGATGCGCAGCCTTGGCGGCGAACCATTGTGCCATGGCGGGTGTCGCGCCACTGGCATCGGGAATCGGGCCTGAGGGGGCTTGGGCGGGGGGCATGCACCATCACGATACAGGCGGGCCGCGCCCAAGCCAAACCCTGGGCTGGCGCATTGGCGCGAGAGGCTCCAGACTGCCCGAAACAAGGCCTGACAGGGAGAGGATGTTCCAATGACAGCAACCGGTATCAGCCGCAGGTCCGTCCTGGCCATGGGCGCGGCGGCGGCACTGCCCGCGCCTGTGGTAGCGCAAGATATACGCGCACAAACGCTGCGCTTTGTCCCGCAAGCCAATCTGAGCGTGCTGGACCCGGTCTTCACCACCGCCACCGTGACCGGCAATCATGGCTGGCACGTGTTCGATACGCTTTACGGCGTGGATGCCGAACTGAAGCCAAAGCCGCAAATGGCCGAAGGGGCGGAAGTATTGGATGACGGCAAGCGCTGGCGCATCACGCTGCGCACGGGGCTGCGCTTCCATGATGGCGAACCGGTGCGCGCGCGCGATTGCATTGCAAGCCTGAAGCGTTGGTGTGCACGCGAACCTTATGGGCAGTTGCTGATCCGCCAGGTGGATGAATGGCGCGCGGTGGATGACCGCACCATCGAAATTCGCCTGAAGCGCGCCTTCCCGCTATTGCTGGATGCCTTGGCCAAGCCCGATTCCGCCGTGCCCTTCATCATGCCTGAGCGCCTGGCCGAGACCGATCCCAATCGTGGTGTCACGGAAATGATCGGGTCTGGCCCCTATCGCTTTATCGCCGGCGAATATAATTCCGGCAGCCGCGTGGTTTATGAGAAGTTTGACGCCTATCAACCGCGCCAGGAAGCGCCTTCCTGGACATCGGGGGCGAAGATCGCGCATTTCCGGCGCATTGAATGGCATATCCTGCCAGACCCGGCGACCGCAGCGGCGGCCTTGCAGAATGGCGAGGTTGATTGGTGGGAAAGACCGCATCCTGATTTGCAGGCGCTTTTGGCCCGATCACGCGATGTGCGCCGCGAAGTGTCTGATACGGGCGGGCGGATGGCGGTGTTGCGCATGAACAACCTTCACCCGCCCTTTGATGATGTGCGCATCCGCCGCGCTGTCAGGCTTTCGGTTTTGCAGGAAGATTACATGCGGGCATCGCGCGGGGATGACCGCACGGATTGGGATCTCTGCCGCAGCCTTTGGCCGCGCGAAACCCCGTATTATGAGGATTTGGGTGAGGCGATGATGCCAGGCAGCCTTGACCTCGCGCGGGCTGCGCTGCGCGAAGCGGGCTATGCCAACCAGCGCGTTGTTGTGATCAATCCCACGGATTTCCCGGATATCGGCCCGCTTGGGCAAGTGACCGCGGATCGGTTGAAGCGGATCGGCATGAATATCGAATTGGCCGAAAGCGATTGGGGCACGGTGGTGCAGCGCCGCAGCAACCGCGAAACGGTGGATCGGGGCGGCTGGTCCATCCTGCATACCACGGGCGGGGCAACGGCTTGGGCCAATCCCGCTGTTTCCTTCCTGGTACGCGGCCAGGGCACGGGTGGCTGGTTCGGCTGGTGGAAAAGCGATGAGGCCGAAGCCATGGCCGAATCCTGGCTATTCGCACCAACCGAAGCCGAGCAAAAACAGATCGCGTCCCGCCTTGGGCGTTTGGCGTTGGAAGATGCGGCCTTCATTCCGCTCGGCCAATTCAGGATCAGGACCGCCTTCCGGCGCAATATCACAGGCATTCTGCAGGGCTCATCGCCCTATCCCTGGAATGTCCGGCGGGCGTGACGCTGAATTGCTGCGCATGCGAAGCTAGGGCCTCGCGGTGCGTGGCACAAACCGGCATGATGGGGTTCGTTTGAGGAGTGGTGGCTAAAATGGATGACGCGAAAAAAACGCCGGTTGAGGATACGCGCACGGCGCGCGTCACCGCCGAAGAAGCGCTGGCAATGCACCGGGAAGGGCGGCCCGGCAAGCTTGAAATCCGCCTGACCAAGCCCCTGATCACGGCGCGGGATTTAAGCCTGGCCTATTCGCCGGGTGTGGCGGAACCCTGCCTGCATATCCATCGCGACCCTGCCCTTGCCTATGATTACACGGCGAAGGGCAATTTCGTTGCGGTGATTTCCAATGGTACGGCGGTGCTGGGGCTTGGCAATCTGGGGGCGCTGGCATCGAAGCCTGTCATGGAAGGCAAGGCCGCGTTGTTCAAGCGCTTCGCCGATGTGGATTCCATTGATCTTTGCGTGGATACCGAAGACCCGGACGCTTTCATCAACGCCGTGCGCTATTTGGGCCCGACCTTTGGCGGGATCAATCTGGAAGACATCAAGGCGCCGGAATGCTTCGTGATTGAACAGCGCCTGCGCGAATTGATGGATATTCCGGTCTTTCATGATGATCAGCATGGCACGGCGATTGTGGCCGCCGCCGGCCTGATCAATGCCTGCCATTTGACCGGGCGTGATTTGAAGACCACCAAGCTTGTGATCAATGGCGCGGGCGCCGCTTCCATTGCCTGCGCGGAATTGGTCAAGGCCATGGGCATGCGGCCCGAAAATGTGATCCTATGCGACACCAAGGGCGTGATCTGGCGTGGTCGCCAGGAAGGCATGAACCAGTGGAAATCCGCCCATGCGGTGACAACGTCAGCACGGACGCTCACGCAGGCACTTGATGGCGCGGATGTGTTTTTTGGTCTTTCCGTGAAGGGTGCGCTGACGCCGGAGATGATCCGCGCCATGGCGCCGAAGCCGATCATTTTCGCCATGGCCAATCCCGATCCGGAAATCACGCCGGATGAGGCGCGCGCCGCGCGGCCTGATTGCATCATCGCGACCGGCCGTTCGGATTACCCGAACCAGGTCAATAATGTGCTGGGCTTTCCCTTCATCTTCCGGGGTGCGCTGGATGTGCGCGCTTCCACCATCAATGACGCGATGAAGATTGCGGCGGCTGAATCACTTGCCATGCTGGCGCGCGAAGATGTGCCGGAGGAAGTGTCTGGCGCGGGTGCCGGCATGGCGCTGCGTTTCGGGCCGGAATACATCATCCCCAATGCCTTTGATCCGCGGCTGATTTCGCGGGTTTCGCCCGCCGTGGCCAAGGCCGCGATGGACAGCGGCGTGGCGCGGAAGCCATTGCCGGATTTGCAGCGCTACGCACGGGATTTGGCGAATAGGCTGGATGCCACTGTGGGCGCCTTGGAAGCCATTGCGGAAAGCGTGCGGCAGCATCCGAAGCGCGTGGTGTTTGCGGAAGGCGAGGAAGAAAAGGTGATCCGCGCCGCGATTGGCTTCCGCAATGCGGGCTATGGCACGCCCATTCTGGTCGGACGGGAAGATCGCATCACGGCTGTTGCCAATGCTATCGGCATTCCCCTGCCCGATGGCATTGAAATCCAGAATGCGCGCATTTCGGAATCCACGCGCCGTTATGCGGAATTCCTCTACGAAAAACGCCAGCGTGATGGCTTTCTGCAACGCGATTGCCAGCGCCTGGTCAATCAGGATCGCAATGTCTTTGCTGCCTGCATGGTCGCAACCGGTGAGGCAGATGCGGTGGTGACCGGCACGACGCGTTCCTATTCCGCCGCGCTTGAAGGCATCAGCATGGCGATAGACCCCGTACCGGGGCGCGTTGCCTTTGGGGTTTCCATCATTATCTCGCGCCAAGCCGGCACGGTGCTGGTGGCTGATACCGCCATTCATGAAAGGCCGGATGCGGCCACACTCGCCGGCATTGCGCGTGGGTCGGCAGCCGCCGCAAGGCGCTTGGGGATGGAACCGCGCGTGGCGTTTCTTTCCTTCTCAACCTTCGGCGATCCGCGCGGCACCATCCCGGGCAGCATTCGTGAAGCCGTGAAGCTGCTGACTGAACGCGGCGCGGATTTTGAGTTTGACGGCGAAATGTCCGCCGATGTCGCGCTTGATCCCACATTGCGGGCAGCGCTCTATCCCTTCTGCCGCCTAACCGGGCCGGCCAATGTGCTGATCATGCCGGGCATTCATGCGGCGCATATCCTGACGCGCGCCGTGCCGCGGCTTACCAGCAGTACGGTGATCGGGCCGTTGCTGACCGGGCTTTCGCATTCGGCGCAAATCGTGCCCATGCAGGCGGGTGTCAATCAGATTGTGGATGTCGCCTGCCTCGCCGCGCATGCTGCCGTGCCGCGCGGCTAGGGGCACCTGCGCTTTTTTCTTGACCTGGGCGCAGATTCGGGCAGCCTTCCTATCAAAGATGCGGCGTAAAGCCTGCATCAATCAGGAGGGAAAGCCATGTCCAAACTCAGCCTTCCGCGCCGCGCCCTATTGGCCGGCGCTACGTTGTTGGCGCCGCCAAATATCGCCCGCGCACAAGCGGGTGACTGGCCACGCCGCCCGGTGCGCTACATCAACCCCTTCCCCGCGGGCGGTTCCACCGATGTGCTTTCGCGTATTTATTGTGCGCGCATGTCGGAACTGACAGGTCAAAGCTTCGTTGTCGAAAATCGCGGTGGCGCAGGTGGCAATGTTGGCGTGGATACGGTCGCGAAATCAGCGCCTGATGGCTATACGATTGGGCTTGGCGGCATCGCTTCCCATGCGATTGCCCCAACACTTTACAATAATTTGAATTTCGATCCCGAGAAGGATTTCACCTTCATCACCGGGTTGTGGCAATTGCCCAATCTGCTTGGCGTCAATCTCGATCTGCCGGCACGCAGCGTACCGGAATTGATTGCTCTGCTCAAGGCGAATCCCGGCAAATATTCCTTCGGCTCTGCCGGTTCGGGCACCACGCTTCATCTATCCGGTGAGATGTTCAAGCAATTGGCGGGCGTGAATATGGAACACGTGCCGTATCGTGGCGCAGCACCTGGGCTTGTTGATCTGATGGCCGGGCGCATTCACATGATGTTCGACAATATGCCTTCCATCCTTGCATTGTCGCGGCAGGGCAAGGTGCGTGCCCTGGCGGTAACGAGCGAAAAACGCAGTCCGATTGAGCCGGATTTGCCCGCCATTTCGGAGTTTCTGCCGGGGTTTGACGTGATTTCCTGGACCTGTGTTTGCGCGCCGGCCGGGCTTCCCAAGGATGTGACAGATAGAATGTCGCTTTTCAGCAAGCAGGCGCTTGAACATCCTGACCTCGTGAAATCCTTCCGCGAACAAGGTGCCATGGCCTGGTACACCAGCATGACGGAAATCACTGCCTTCCGCGCGGCGCAGCAGGCGAAGCTGGCACCCCTGATCCGCGCATCCGGGGCGAAGGTGGATTAAGGCACTGGCCTTGCCGGTAGCGCCGTTCTTCTGCGACAAGGGGGCCAGTATTCTCTTGTCGGAACCCGTATGAAGACGGCGCTGCCAGAAGACACGCACCCACCCAAAGGCGCCGAGCGTTTGGATCATTTCATGGCCCGCGCCGCCGCCGCCTATTACGCGGCGCGTGATCCGTTTCAGGATTTCACGACATCGCCTGAGATATCTCAGGCTTTCGGAGAATGTCTGGGACTTTGGGCGGCAGTGACCTGGCAGGCCATGGGGCGACCCGATCCAGTATTGCTGGTGGAATGCGGGCCGGGGCGCGGCAGCCTGATGGCTGATGCGCTGCGCGCCATTGCGGAAATGATGCCGGATTTTCGCGCCGCCTTGCGCGTGCATCTGGTGGAGATATCGCCGCGTTTGCGTGAAGCACAATCGGCAAAACTTGGTGCTGCCGGCGTCACTTGGCATGAGGATGTGGGAACCTTGCCGGAAACGCCGATGATCCTATTGGCCAATGAATTTCTTGATGCACTGCCCATCCGCCAATTCATCCGCCGAGGCGCATCATGGTGTGAACGCTTCGTGATGAATGGCGCATTTATCGAACAACCAAGCGATGTAGCCCTGCCGGAAGATGCGCCGGAAGGCGCCGTGTGCGAAGTGAATCAGGCGGCGCTAGGCTTCGCGGAATGGCTCGGCGCACGGCTTGCGCGGCATGGCGGCGCGGCGCTGTTGATTGATTACGGCGCGGCGGAAAGTGCTTTCGGCGATAGCTTGCAAGCCATGCGGGGCGGTGCGCCGGTTGATCCGCTCAGCACACCCGGTGAGGTGGACATCACCGCGCATGTGGATTTCGCGGCCTTCGCTGCCGCCGCGCGCGCTGCCGGCGCAATAACGCATGGGCCGCTGCCGCAGGGCGTTTTCCTGCAAAGGCTTGGCTTCATGACACGGGCAGCGATGCTCGCCCGGCTTGATCCCACGCGCGCGCAGGCGCAGCTTGCCGCGGCGCATCGGTTGACGGCGCCTGAGGCGATGGGGCGTCTGTTCAAGGCTTTGGTGCTATGCGATTCAAGCCTGCCAATACCCGCTGGATTCGAAACCGCATGAGCGCTGAATTCCTGACTGCCGATCCCTTGCAGCTCCCGCGCCTGAGGCACGGTTTTTTTACACGCAATGGCGGCGTTTCGACAGGCGCCTTTGCATCGCTGAATTGCTCGCTCGCCGGCAAGGATGATACAAAAGCCGTACGCGAAAACCGCAGCCGCGCTGCGGCAGCGCTTGGGCTTGAACATCAGGCACTTTGCGGATTGACGCAGGTGCATGGCAAGCGCGTGGTGGTCGCGGAAGCTGCCTGGCCAGAAGACCAACGCCCCGAAGCGGATGGCGTGGTGACACGGCGTGCGGGCTTGGCGCTTGGCATCATCACCGGCGATTGTGCGCCCGTGCTTTTCGCGGATCACGCCGCCGGTGTGATTGGTGGCGCCCATGCCGGCTGGCGCGGCGCGGTGGCTGGCGTGCTGGAAGAAACCGTGTTTGCCATGGAAACGCTTGGCGCCACGCGGCGCGATGTTATCGCCGTGGTCGGTCCTTGTATTCACCAGCCATCCTATGAAGTCGCCGCCGATTTGCGCGATGCGGTGCTTGCGCGTGATGCCGCTGATGCGCGGTTTTTCGCAACCGGCAAACGCGAAGGGCGCTGGCAATTTGACCTGCCAGGCTATTGCGCTGCGCGGCTGGCGACGCTTGGCGTTGCGGTCAGCATCATGCCTCATGATACACTGGCGGATGAGGCGCGATTCTTCAGCCACCGACGCAATACGTTGGCCGGCGGCGGACCCATTGGGCATCAATTATCGGCGCTTGCGCTAACCGATTGAAGGTGCTGACAGCACAGAGGAGCCCCCATGGATCAAGCCTTCATCCCCGCCATTTTCATGCGCGGCGGTTCCAGCAAGGGCGTGTTTTTCCACACCCGCGATTTGCCGGCGGATCGCGCCGCTCGGGACGCGATTTTCCTGAGCGTCCTGGGCAGCCCTGATCCTTATGGCCGGCAATTGGACGGGATGGGGGGTGGCATTTCCTCGCTGTCCAAAGCCGTGATCATCGGCCCGCCGACACATCCCGATGCCGATGTGGATTATCTTTTCGCTCAAGTGGCGGTGGATAAGCCCGTGGTGGATTGGTCCAGTAATTGCGGCAATCTTTCCTCGGCCGTCGGGCCCTTCGCGGTAGATGAAGGGTTGGTGCGCGTGGCCGATGGGGAAGCGCTGGTGCGCATTCATCAGGTGAACACGAAGCGCATCATCCATGCGCGCTTTCCGGTGCAGGGTGGCAAGGCGGTGACGGCCGGCGATTTCACCATGGCGGGCGTTTCAGGTTCCGGTGCGCGCATCAGGCTCGATTTTCTGACGCCTGGCGGAGGTGCTACTGGCCGCCTGCTGCCCACCGGCAATGCGCGCGATGTGCTGCATCACGAAGGGCGCGCCTATGCCGCAAGCCTGATTGACGCCGCCAATGCCTGCGTATTTCTGGATGCACGTGATCTGGGCCTGACCGGCAGCGAAAGCCCCGATGCGATTGAAGCAGACCCTGCGCGCATGGCGTTGCTGGATGCGCTCCGCCGTCAAGCGGGTGTGATGATGGGGCTGGCCGCAACACCCGAAAAGGTTGGCCTTGCCTTGCCGAAAATCGCTGTGGTTGCGGCCCCTGCCAAATATCGCGCCCTGGATGGCGCAAGCCTTGGCGCTGAAAGCCATGATATCGCGGTACGTATGATTTCCATGGAGCGCGCCCATCGCGCCGTGCCGCTGACCGGTGCCATGTGCCTTGGTGTTGCCAGCTGCATTCCTGGCAGCCTGCCACATCAATTGGCCGGGCCGCCGGCACGGGCAGATGAAACGCGTGTTGCGAATCCTTCCGGTGTTCTGTCGGTAGGTGCAGAGGTTCGTGAAACCGCCGCAGGGTGGCATGCGGAAAGTGCCGTGGTGTATCGCAGCGCGCGGCGCCTGATGCAGGGTGCGGTAGCCGTGCCGGCGGCGCTCGATGAATAGGGAAATGATGCGCGAACCGGCCTTTGTTTTGCCGCGCGGCGCTTGCGATACGCATGTGCATATCTGGGGGCCTTTCGATCGCTTCCCTCTGGCCAAGGGCGCGCCCTATACGCCGCCGGAACGCACCAGCGATGATCTGCTGGCCCTGCATCAAAGGCTTGGCGTGGACCGCGCGGTGATTGTGCAAACCACCGTCTATAAGGCTGATAATCGTGCCATGCTGGATGGCATTGCGCGGAGTAATGGGCGCTGGCGCGGGGTGGCCCTGATTGATGAAAGCTTCGACGATGCCGCGTTTCGCGGTTTGCATGAAGGCGGCGTGCGCGGCGTGCGCTTTGGCTTTGTGAAGCATTTGGGCGGCGTGCCGGATTTAGCCCTGGTGCGGCGTACCGCGGCGCGTATCGCGCCCATGGGCTGGCATCTGGTGCTGCATCTTGATGCCGGGAATATCCCGGAGTTTCTCGAATTTTTCGGCGAATTCCATCTGCCTGTAGTGGTGGATCACATGGGGCGGGTGCCGGTGCGCGATGGCCTGGACCAAGACCCATTTCGCCTTTTGTTGGAATTGCTGAAGCGCCCGAATTGGTGGGTAAAGGTATCCGGGGCGGAACGAATTTCTGAAACCGGCCCGCCCTTTGCCGATGCGATTCCCTTCGCGCAACGGCTGATCGCAGCGGCGCCGGATAGGGTGCTATGGGGCACGGATTGGCCGCACCCCAATGTGCGCTGGGAACCGGATGAGGCCGATCTGGTGGATTTGCTGCCGCGCTTTGCGGATCCTGCGACGTTGCAGCAGGTTCTGGTGGATAACCCCGCACGGCTTTATGGATTTTCATGACTGGAACCAGGACAGTGCAAGAACGAATGAGCGGACCCCTTGCAGGACTTCGCGTGCTTGATCTTTCCTCGGTAGTGGTGGGACCTGTCTGCACCGGTGTTCTGGCGGAACATGGGGCAGAGGTGATCAAGCTTGAAAGCCCTGGCGGCGATTTGCTGCGCCAGCTTGCTGGCAAAGGGCGGTCGCCCGGCATGAATGGGAAGTTCCTCAATTTCAATCGCGGCAAGAAATCCATCGCCCTTGATCTGAAGGCCCCCGCCGGGCTTACGGCACTCAAGCGCCTGGCGGCGACGGTGGATGTTTTTGTCAGCAATATCCGCCCGGATGCGCAAGCGCGGCTTGGTGTGGATGCAGAAAGCCTGCACGCCATCGCGCCACGATTGATTCATTGCGCCATCACGGGTTTTGGCTCAGGCGGGCCTTATGCGGGCAGGCCGGCCTATGACACGGTGATCCAAGGCGCCGCTGGCGTGGCGGGTTCTTTTGAAGCCTCCACCGGCGAACCGCGCTATGTGCCCATGCTGGTCGCGGATCACACGGTTGGGCTGATTGCCGCGCAGATGATTGGCTTTGCGCTGTATCGCCGCGAAAAGACCGGCGTGGGTGAGGCAATTGAAGTGCCCATGTTCGAAAACATGGCGGCCTATGTGATGATGGAACACCTTGGCGCCATGTCCTTCCGCCCGCCGCTTGGCCCACCTGGTGATCACCGAGTCCTCAGCCCCGATGCGCGACCCTTGCCGACCGCTGATGGCTATATCTGCATCTCCGCCAATACGGATGCGCAGGCGCATGCGTTTTTTGATGCGATTGGCCGGCCTGAATTGAAGACCGATCCGCGCTTCGCCACCATTGCCGGGCGCACCGCCAATACGCGTGATTATTTCGCCATTCGCGCTGGCGGGCTGAAGGGCAAAACCTCGGCGGAGTGGCTGGAGATTTTTGATCGGCTGGATGTGCCGGCTTCCCCCTATAATACCATCGCGGGCTTGCTGGATGATCCGCATTTGCGCGCGGTTGGCATGGTGCGCGAAGAAGAACACCCGACCGAAGGTGCGACTTACGCCATTGGCCAGCCCAATCGCTTTTCCGGCGGCAATGCAACACCCGGACGACCAGCGCCGAGGCTTGGGCAGGATGGTGCGGCCTTGCTGGCCGCCGCAGGCATGACCGAAGCTGAGATCGCCGCACTCAAACGCGATGGCGTATTGCTTGAAGCGCAACAATAACATGTTGAGGAAACACCCATGACCCGCCCCTTCCAAGGCATTCGCATCATAGACGCAACGCATGTGCTGGCCGGGCCTTTCGCGGCCTATCAGCTTGGCCTGCTGGGGGCGGATGTGATCAAGATCGAACATCCGCAAGACCCGGATCAAAGCCGCGTGAGCGGCGGTGATTGGGACCTCAACCGCGCCGGCATGGGCAGCTATTACCTGACGCAGGGATCGAACAAGCGCAGCATGACGCTTGATCTGAAGCAGGAAGC
>JADCGG010000198.1 GCA_020249125.1 Roseomonas sp.
CAACGCAGAGGATACGCACAGCCTAAAGGTCAGAAGAAAAAAAGCCGCCTTGAATAACGAGTACCTGGCATCGCTGCTGCTCAGGATACAGGCTTCATAATTTCAAGCGATTGCCCTGCCCTGCGCCGCCCTTTAGGCTGATCACAGGCAAGGGAAATCAGCCATGCGCAAGCTTTGGGGCCGCACCAGTTCCAGCAATGTGATGAAGGTGCTTTGGACGATGGAAGAACTCGGCCTTTCCTATGAAAGGATAGATGCCGGCGGCGCCTTTGGCCGCACCAAGGAACCGGAATACCGCGCCATGAACCCGATGGGCCTGGTGCCGACCTTGCAGGAAGATGATGGCTGGGCGCTGTGGGAAAGCAATACGATCAGCCGTTATTTGTGCAACACTCATGCGCAGGACGGCGCGCTTTACCCCAAGGAGTCCCGCAAGCGGGCCGAGGTCGAAACCTGGATGGATTGGGCCCTTGGCCATTTGACCGCGCCGATGGTGACGATCTTCTTCACCCATGTGCGCCTGCCGGAACCGGAACGCGATTGGAAGGCCGAAGCCAAGGCGCGGGAAGAAGCGGGCCGGCTTTGGGGGATTATTGAAAAGCGGCTGGAGGGCCGGCGCTTCCTCTGCGGTGATGATCTGACGCTGGCCGATATCGCGCTTGGTTGCTGGGTGCATCGCTGGCATGTGCTGCCGATTGAACGGCCCAGCCTGCCCAATCTCAGCCGCTATTATGAGGCATTGCAGACGCGCCCTGGCTTCACCCGCCATGTCGCGCTGCCATTGGCTTGAAGGGAGAAAACACCATGACCGCCACCACGACCAACCATGCCGAAAGCGCCGAATTCATTCGCGGGCTGCGGCCTTTCTTTGAATATCGGGACCTTGGGATCAAGGGTGCCACCGATGGCGCCTTTGGCGCGCATGTCATTCGCGCCGTGCCGGGTGCCCATGCCACCGGGCAATGGCATACGCATAATCTGACATTCCAGATGTTCTTCGTGTTGAAGGGCTGGGTGCGCTTTGAATATGAGGATATCGGCGTGAAGGAATTCCGCGCCGGCGATAGCTGCTATCAGCCGCCCTTGGTGAGGCATCGTGAAATCGCGCATTCCGAAGATTTGGAATTGATCGAAATCACGGGGCCGGCCGAATTTGAAACCAAGGATGTCTGAAGCGCCTGATCCGGGCGCGTGAGACAGGAAGAAAAAGATAATGTCACGATCTGTCATCGTGCTTGGCGCCGGGATGGTGGGGGTTTCCATCGCGCTGCATTTGCAGCGCCGTGGGGCGCAAGTGGTATTGTTGGACCGCGCGCCCCCCGGTGAGGGTGCTTCCTTCGGCAATGCCGGCTTGATCCAGCGCGAAGCGGTGCATCCGCATCCCTTCCCGCGCGATATCGCAACGCTGTGGCGCATGGCGCAGAACCGGTCGGTGGATGCTTCCTATCATCCCTCGGCCTTGCTGAAGCTGGCGGGGCCGCTGTTCAGATATTGGTGGCATTCGGCGCCATCACGCTATCGGCCCATTGCGGAAGCCTATGCGCGGCTGATTGTCACCTGCATTGATGAACATGTGGCGCTGACGCGCGGGACTGAGGCTGAAGCATTGCTGCGCCCCATTGGCTGGATGCGGCTTTACAACAAGCAGGCGGCATTGAACGAAGCCATTGCGGAAGCCGAAATGCTGAAGCGCGAACAGGGCGTGAATTACGCGCTGCTGGATGAAGCGGGCATTGCGGCGGCGGAACCGCATTTGCTGGTCAAGCGCCTTGGCGCCATTCATTGGACCGATCCGCTTTCGGTGAGTGACCCTCAGGCGCTCACGCTATTTTACGCGCGGCTTTTCACCGAAGCGGGCGGGCAGATCCTGCGCGGTGATGCCAAGACCCTGACGCGCCAAGGGGCGGGCTGGCGCGTACAAAGCAGCGAAGGCGCGCGGGATGCCGAACAGGTGGTGATTGCGCTTGGCTCAGCCTCCGCGAAACTTACGCAGCGCTTCGGCTATGCGCCGCCGCTATTCGGCAAGCGCGGCTATCATCGCCATTACCGCATGCAGGGCAATGCGGTACTCAATCACGGCTTCATGGATGCCGATAGCGGCTTTGTGCTGGTGCCGATGCGCGCGGGCGTCAGGCTGACCACCGGGGCGGAATTCGCGCCCGATGATGCGCCGAAAACGCCGGTGCAATTGGCCCGCGCGGAACCGCTGGCGCGTGGGTTATTGCCGCTGGCGGAAGCGGTGGAAGACGATCCTTGGCTTGGGGTGCGCCCCTGCACGCCCGATATGCTGCCGATCATCGGCCCCCTGCCCGGCCAGGCCGGCGCCTGGTGCGCCTTTGGCCATGCGCATCAGGGCTTCACACTCGGCCCCACCACCGGGCGGCTGGTGGCCGAGATGATGATGGGCGAAGCACCCTTCATTGACCCCACCCCCTATCGCCCCGCGCGGTATTGATTTGGGACGCTTCGCCAAGGGCCGCGAATCAGTTATATAGCCGAGACGATGTTTCTTTCATCGCTGCCAGCCCCAAAATCGGGGCCGGTTATCATTTCGGAACAGAAAGAAGGAGCATCCGAATGATCAAGAAACGCCTATTTCTGGCGCTGCCAATGCTTGCTGCGCTTGCTGGCGGCGCCCAAGCGCAAAAAAGCATCGCGGGTAGCTATAATGTGGAAGGTCGCGGCCCAGATGGTGCTTCCTATCGTGGTACGGTCGAGGTGGTGCCGACTGGCGACACCTTGCGCGTCACCTGGCTGATTGGCGGGGAGCGTTTTCTCGGTACCGGAATCGGTGATGAGACCTTCATGAGTGTCAGCTACCGGTCGGGCAACCACACGGGGCTTGTCCTTCTCGTGAACGAAAATGGTGTCTGGTCCGGTATCTGGACTTATGCTGGCGGGACCAAGCTTGGCCAGGAACGCTGGACCCGTCGCTGAGCTACGCCGAAAGCGGCTCCCCCGCCGCAGGGCTTTTTTGTTTTATAATCGGAATATTCCATGATCGCGCTGCCCACCCCGCAGCAGCTTCGCTACCTTGTGGCGCTGGCTGAATATGAGCATTTCGGCCGCGCCGCTTCGGCCTGCGGTGTCACGCAATCCACTCTTTCTGCCGGCATGATCGCGCTTGAACGGCAATTGGACGCCGCCATTCTGGAACGCACCGGCGCCAAGAAGCCGGTCTTCACGCCGCTGGGTGCGGAACTCATTCAACGCGCACGCGTCGCCCTTGCCGCGCTGAATAGCTGCGTGGAGACCGCAAGCGCTGCGCGGGAACCGCTCTCCGGCCCGATACGCCTTGGCGTGATCCCAACCATCAGCCCCTTTTTGCTGCCGCGCCTGATGCCAAGGCTGCGCGCCGATTTCCCGCGGCTTCGCCCGTGGTTGCGGGAAGATTTGACCGAAAGGCTGGTCGAAGCACTCGAATCCGGGCGGCTTGATTTGCTGCTGCTGGCGCTGCCGTGCGATTGCGGCGCGGCGGAAACCCTCAGCATTGCCGAAGACCCGTTTCTGCTGGCCTGCCCGGCGGATCATGCGCTGGCAGAACGCGCCAGCATCACCCCACGCGCCCTGATGGATGAAAAGCTGCTGCTGCTGCAAGATGGCCATTGCCTGCGTGATCACGCTTTGGCGGCGTGTGGGCTCTCCGGCGCGCTGACCGCCGAGGAATTTGCCGCCACCTCGCTCCATACGCTGGTGCAAATGGCGGCAAGCGGGCTTGGCGTTACCCTGCTGCCGCGCCTGGCGGTGGCGGGCGGCGTGCTGGCCGGCACGGGCCTGGTGACCCGGCCTTTGGAGGCGGGCATGAGCCGGCGCATCGGCTTGGCTTGGCGCGCGCGCAGCCCGAGGGCCGAGGAATTCCGCGCCCTGGCCCCGGCCATTGCCGCGGTGATGCAGGAACTATAACGATAAGCGCAAGGAGAGGCGCCAATGGCAGGTTTCGATCTGGGCAGGGTGATCGGGGCGGTTTTGGGCGGAGGCGCAGCGCCAAGGCGGCGCAGCTCAAGCCCCTCTCGCCCGCGCATGCCCGCCGGCAATGCGCAGCTTGGCCGCGTGCTGGCGGGGCTTGCCGGCGTTGCGATTGAAGCGCTGCGGCGGAGCCAATCCCCCGCGCCCGCCCCTGCGCCGCAACCAAGGCCCTCGCCGCAAGGCAAGGGAGGCAGCGGTTTCGATTGGGCCGGTCCGGCAAAGGCCGGTGACGGCGCTGCCTCGGTCAAAAAAGCTCCAGGTCAAGGCGGGTTGAAGGATGCACCTGCTGGCCCAAGCCCTTGGGGCAATGCGCCCGGCGCCTCCAAACCCGCCACCGATCCCTGGGCGCCTGTCGCAGCCGAAGCCGAAGTGGAACCGAGCGCCGAAAGCGCCGAAGCACTGTTGATGCTGCGCGTCATGATCGCCGCCGCCAAGGCCGATGGCGCGATAGATGCCGAAGAACGCGGGCGCATCGCCGCGCAACTGGATGGCGCGGGTCTGAGTGCTAAGGCACGCGAAGCGGTGCTCGCGGATTTCGACAAGCCGCAAAGCCCCGCCGTGCTCGCCAAACAGGCGACCGACCCGATGCTGGCTGCGCAGCTTTATGCCGCCGCCGTGGTGGGGGTGGGGGATGTTGCCGCCACCGAACGCGCCTGGCTTGATGAATTCGCCAAGGCGTTGAAACTGGATCGTGCCGCGACAGCGGCCATCGAAGCGCGCTTGAAACAGGGCTGAAATCATGGATGGCTTGACCCCCGAACAGGCAAGGCTGCGCGACCGGGCGCGCGAATTGGCGCGTGAGGCTGCAGCCCAGGCCGCCGAGACGGATCGCTCGGGCGCCTATCCCTGGCCCATGGTGCGGCGCATGGCGGAAGCGGGCTTCACCGGCCTGACCGTGCCGCGCGAATGGGGCGGGCCGGGCGGGGATTATTTCGACGCTGCCCTGGTGATCGAGGAATTTTCCAAAGCCTGCGCCGTGTGTGGCCGTATCGCGGTGGAAGCCAATATGGGCGCCATTGGCGCCATCATGGCCTATGGCACGGATGCGCAGAAGCGGATCGCCGCCGATTTTGTGCTGGCTGGCGACAAGCCCGCGATTCTAATCACGGAACCCGAAGCCGGTTCGGCGGCGACGGAGATGACCACGCGCGCGGTGCGCCATGGCGATACCTGGGTAATCAATGGCCGCAAAACCTGGATCACCGGCGGCGGCGTTTCCCGGCTGCATCTGATTTTCGCCCGCGTGATCGAGGATGGGCGCGATCAGGGCATTGGTGGCTTCCTGGTCGTGCGCCAGGGCGATGGCCCGCCGCCCGGCATTACCTTCAAGCGCATCCCATCCCTCGGGCTTTGCGGCATGCCGGAAGCCGAGACGGAAATCGCCGGGCTGGAAGTGCCGGATAGCATGGTGCTGCGCCCGCCGGGTGGCTGGGCGCGCGGCTTTGGCCGGCTGATTGATGCCTATAATGGCCAGCGCGTGGGCGCGGCGACGGTGGCGCTCGGGCTCGCCGCCGGGGCTTATGAACATGCGCTGGATCGCGCCCAAACTCGCCGCCAATTTGGCCGCCCGATTGGTGAATTCCAGGGCCTCGCCTGGATGCTGGCGGATATGTCCATCGAGGTTGAGGCCGCCCGCGCCCTGGTGTGGCGCGCGGCGAAAAGCGCCGGGCCCAATGGCTTCCCGGACCGCCTGGCCGCCGCCCAGGCCAAGGTATTGGCCGGCGAGATGGCGATCAGGGTCACGAACCAGGCTTTGCAGGTTTGGGGCGCGGCGGGCTATTCGCGCGACAATCCGATGGAACGCTATTTGCGCGATGCCCGCATGTTCGCCATTGCCGGCGGCACGGCGCAGGTGCTGCGGACGCAGGTGGCGGAACAGATCATGGGCCGCAAGCTGCCTCAGACCCGCGATGGGTTTCTGCGCATCATGGAAGAAGAACGCCGCGCGGCGGAATAGAGCATTTTCAAGCCAAGTGGGATCACTTGGCGGCTCGGAAAATGCGATCAAACAGACGCTCTATAGGTTGCATGGGTTGACTTGCCCGCCCTCCCCGCTTAGAAGCCGCGCCTTCGAAAGGTTAGAACAATGAAAATTCGTAACTCGCTCAAGACCGCCAAGACCCGTGACAAGAACTGCGTTGTGGTGCGCCGCCGCGGTCGCGTTTACGTGATCAACAAGAAGAATCCGCGCCTGAAGGCCCGCCAGGGCTGAAGCTTGCCCGGCCTTGGCTGGGGTGATGTGTGGTTTTGCAGGGGGCTTCGGCCCCCTTTTCGTGTTTTGGGCGGGGGAACGACGATGCCCCACCCCCTCAATGCAGCTTCACCTGCGGCTGCCCGCGATCCGCGATCATCCCCACCAGGGTGCGCCAGAGCACCGGCGCATGCCCATGCAGCGCGGTCTGGTGCATCTTATAAAGTGAACGATACATCATCCGCGCGAAATAGCCTTCAATGAACATGCTGCGCCCAACCAGGAAGCCCATCAGGCTGCCGACGGTGGAATACTTCCCAAGCGAGACCAGGGACCCGAAATCCCGGTAGACAAAGGGTTCCACCTCAAGCCCACGCAGCTTGCGGTCAATCTGCCGAAAAAGATGCGTCGCCTGCTGATGCGCGGCCTGGGCGCGCGGTGGCAGATTGCCCTTGCCATCCGGGCGCGGGCAGGCCGCGCAATCGCCAAGGGCGAAAACATCACGGTCGCGCGAGGTTTGCAGCGTGGGCAATACAACAAGCTGATA
>JADCGG010000199.1 GCA_020249125.1 Roseomonas sp.
CAAGGCGGCGGAACAGATCGCCCACGACATGGCATGCAGAATCCAGGGTGGGGATATCTGTCGCATGCATGAACACAAGCCTCTCTCCGCGATAGCCGCTTGCTTCTATCGCGCGCTTCGCTGCGTCCACGCTGCGCGCGCCTGTCAATGGCGCCATGCCGGCATCGGACGCAAGCGGCGTGCCCGGCGTGAAGAAGCCCATGGGCGTCTGCCAGCGCACGCGATCAGTACCGGCCACCGCCGTCATCACATCTTCTTGCGACAAGGCCAAAAGGATCGCGCGTCGAAAGGCAGGGTTGTTGAAGGGCGGCTGCAAGTGGTTGGGCCGCAGCGTCGAGACGGAGCCAAAGACCTCAACCTGCTCAACTTGAACCTGGCGATTGCGGGCCAAGAGCGGGATAAGATCAATGGTTGGATTTTCCCACCAATCCACCTCACCTGATTGCAACGCCGCAGCGACCGTTGCCGGATCTGGCATGATGCGCCATTCGATACGATCAAAATGCGCAACCTTGCCGCCGGCGAGCATTTGCGCAGGCTCCTGGCGCGGTTGATAGGCCGCGTTGCGTTCATAGACAGCGCGGGAACCTGGCACCCATTCCCCCCGCACAAAGCGGAAGGGACCGGACCCAACCGCATCTGTAAGCTGCGTGAAGGCATCGGTCGCGGCGATGCGTTCAGGCATCACGAACATCGGAGCAACCTTCGCCATGGCATCCAGTATCAGTGGAAAGCGCTTGGTAAATCGGAATTGGATGCGCTTATCGTCAAGGGCACGGACTTCGCCAAGTGAGGCGACGGCAAGCTGGCCAAAACTGTCGCGTCTGGCCCAGCGATTGAAGGAAGCCACCACATCCGCTGCGCGCACCGGTTCATTATCATGAAAGCGAAGCCCATCGCGCAGCGTGACGGTCAGCAGCAAATTGTCATTTTCCCAGACATGACCGGCCGCCATTTGCGGCTTTGGCTGCAAATCCTCGCCGATGGAATAGAGCGTGTCATAGACCAGATAGCCGTGGTTCCGCGTGATCCATGCCGTTGTCCAGACCGGATCAAGGCTCGTCAAATTGGCATGGGGCACGAAACGCAGCAGGCGTGGTGGCTGCGCGGTGGCGGGTGCCGCCAGGCTCGCGGCGGCGGCGCCGGTGCCCAGCATAAGGTTGCGTCGGGTCGGGTTCATGCTGGATTCTCCACCTTTGGCCAATAGGGGCGATTGAAAACCTGGAAGGGAATGGAGGCAAAGTCACGCAGAATGCCGGTCTCAGCGGCGCAATAGCGCACGTCACGCGCGATCGGCGCAAAACCGGCATAGAAATGCTGCGATGATTTCACGACCACAATTCGCTTGTCATCCAAGCGGCAGCCAAGGCCAGTAAAGGCGTCCGGGTTGAAGCATTGCTGACGAATGGAGCCGAGAATGATATGGATGCCGGCCACCTCAATCCAGGCCGCCGGACCAAGCGATACTCGCCCGCCGGAGAGCGAGGTTTGAGACGCATCATCTGTCACGGCATGAATAACCACATCAAGGTCAAGCGGATCGCCGGAAATGGCGCCGCATTTGCCACCAAGGCGAAGCGGCAGACGCGCCCCGACCCCGGCTTCCCGACAGAAGGAGACAGCGATCGGGTCCCAAAAAATGCCAATCGCCGCTTCACGCACGCCGCGCGCCAAAAGCCGCGCCAACACCGCAGTGCAATCAGAAGGTGCGCCGCCGCCGGCATTATCCGAGGTCTCCGCAATCACGGTAGTGCCAGCAGGGACCGAAAGCGCTGCATCAATGGCCGCATCAGTTGTCTCGGGGTGCAAGCGGGTTGCCTCCCTCATATCCCAGATGCGCTGACCCCAGCGGCGTGCGGTGGCTTCGGCAAGGGCTGCATCATCATCGGTAATCGCCAGCATTTTCGCACCGACATGCGGCACGTCACCCCAGGCGAAGCCATGCCCAAAGGAAAGCGACAGGATCTTGGAGCCGCCCTTTTCCTCCTCGATCATTTCGGCAATCAGGGATTTGATGGGCTCCTTGGGCGTATGCCACATGCTGATCATTCGAAGATCATGTAGGGCCATGATTGGGCGAATCTCCCGCCGCGCCGCACGTAGCGCCAATGCGAACAGATCGCGCGCGCGATCCGCCATATCGGTATGCGGATACTCCTTGTAGAGAACGATAAGGTCAGCAGTTGACAGTAGCCGATCATCAAGGTGGCAGTGCAGATCGAGTTCCACACCGATCAGGCAATCAGGGCCGACAATGGCGCGCACATTGCGCACCAGATCAGCCTCACAATCATCATAGCCATCGGCGACCATGGCGCCGTGCAGATTGAGCAGTACCATGTCAAGTCCGCCGGCGGCGGATAGATCGGCCAGGATGGCCGCGCGCAGCGCCTCATAAGTGGCGCGCACGGTAAGGCCGGCCGGTTGGGCATTGGCGCAAAGGCTTTCCACCACCTCGATACCCGCTGCCTCAGCAAGGCGACGCCATTCGATTAAGGGGATATTGGCCCAGACAGGTTCGACCAAGCTTCCGCCGGTACGGTGGAAGCGATCATTGTGGAAGGCAGAGTCACCCGTTGGCAGAGGCGAGAAGGTATTTGTCTCCGTCTGGAGCGCCGCCATGAATAATCGCACTGCTTGCCTCCGCTTTCTGCTGACCGAAGCTGCGGTGATATCAAGTTCCAACCGCCTTACCGTCACGGTAACGAAGCGGCATCAGCGATTCAATATTTTTATTCACGGGCGCAACGCAGGGACCCACCCATCAATCAAAGTCGAATCCCAAAGGCCAGCATTCCAAGCGCAACCTGCTCAGCCCTTCACGCCGCCAATTGTCAGGCCGCGGATGAAATGGCGCTGCACGGCCAGCACCATGACCACGACCGGCAGCGTGATCAGGGTGGACGCAGCGTAGATGCCGCCAAGGTCAAGGAAGTCGAAAGTCATGAAACTATAGACCAGAACCGGAAGTGTCTTGGTCTCAACACCTGCAAGGATCAGTGGAAACAAAAAACTATTCCAGGCAAAGATCAGCGCCAGAATGCCTGCCGAAACCAGGCCGGGGCGCACCAGCGGCAGGGCGATGCGCAAAAAGACACCAGCGCGCGAGCAGCCATCAATCCGCGCGGCTTCCTCAAGTTCGATCGGCACTTCCTCAAAGAAACCGATCATGATCCAGGTGATCAGCGGTACCGTGATCACCAGATGCGCGACGATCAAGCCGAAATAGCTGTCCAGCAGGCCAAGAAAGCGAAAAACGATGAACCACGGAACCAGAAACGCAATGCCCGGGATCATGCGGCAGACCAATATCCCAAAGGCGAAGCCGCGTTGGCGGTAGCGTGCTATGGCATAGGCAGCAGGTAACCCAAGAAGCATTCCAAGCCCGACAGCGCCGAAGGATACCACGACACTGTTCCAAGTGTAGCGCACAAACTGCCCCTGCGCGAAGACATTGCGCACATTCTCCAAGGTCGGTGCGAAGAAAAAAACCGGTGGGTATTCGGTGATCTGATCATGAGTCTTAAAGCTGTTCAGGGCCATCCAGAAGAATGGAAAGACGAATACGCCAAGAATCAGTATGAGGCCGAAATAGAACAGCACGCGGCGCATGATGCGCCCGGCGCGCCTTCCTGAGGCGGCGCTCATAACTGCCCCCGGCGCTGCGTCACCAGAACAAGATTGCCTGCCAGGATGACGAAGAACAGCACTACAAGCAAAGCGCTGGCATAGCCGAAATTGAGGTACTGGAACGCCTGTTCAAAGATGTAGAGATTCAGCGTCTGTGAGGCGATGCCTGGCCCACCTTGGGTAGTAACGTAGATCTGATCGAAGGTTTTGAGCGAATCCATCAGCCGCAGCATCGCCGCCGCCACAATGGTCGGGCGAACCAACGGAATGGTAATGCGCCAGAAGACCTGCCAAGGGCTGGCGCCATCAATCTGCGCGGCCTCATAAAGATCATTAGGCAGCGAAACCAAACCCGCCAGCGTAATCAGCATAATGAGCGGCGTCCATTGCCAAACATCAAACAGGATCAGCAAGGGCATAACCATATTGGCATCCGCGATCCACCGCTGTGGCGGCAGCATAAGCAGATCCGCGAACCAGACGAAGATGCCGCTTGATGGGTTGTACATATTGCGCCAGACCAGAGAAAGCGCGACCGGCGTGCCCGCAATCGGCAATAGCAGCAGCGTGCGCGCCAATCCCTTGCCAATGAACTCGCGATTCAGCAATTGGGCAAGACCAACGCCAAGGATCACCTCGATCGTTACCGATACACCGGTGAAATAGATCGTCACCCAAAGCGCGTTGCGGAAACCAGGATCAAGTGCAAGAACATCGGCGTAATTGGCAAGCCCGACCCAAGTCGCCGGCGCAGTCGCCGATCCGGACCAGCGAAAGAAGCTGAGCCAAACGGTGTACACAACCGGAAAGGCAACAACCGCAAGCAGGAAAATCGCAGCGGGGAGGATGAAAAACCAGATGATGTGACGATCCATCCAGTCGCCAAGACCATGGGCGGGTGAGCGCCAAGGACGGGCCGCACCGAGCCGCTGGGGCCTTGCCATATCCTCTCCTGCTTATCGGTACCAGGGCCGCGGGATGACGCCCCCGACCCTACGCTTTGGGTTGAGGGCGAAACGCATTCAGCGCCGGGGTTCAGTACGCTCGATCACCTCGGTCATTCGGCCGGCTGCGGCGTCGAGTTCGGTTCTGATATTGCGTCCGGACAGCGCGTTATTGATCGCAATCCCAACGACATCGGTAATTTCAGGCGAGGCAATGAAGGGCGGATGGCCAATTGGGCGCGCCGCCTGAACCTGCGCCAAGGCTGCGGCATAGAAGCCCGGCTCGGCCATCGCCTTCCATTCTGCGTCGTTCCAGAGTGAGGTGCGCGGCATTGGGAAGCTGCGCAGATGCAAGGTCCGTTGGATTTCCTTGCTGGTTGCCCATTGTACAAAAAGCCAAGCCGCACGCTGCTTGTCGCTGAATGGGGAAATGGCAAGGCTCCAGGCCCAAAGCTCATAGGTGGCGCCAGCCGGGCCTGGCGGTGCCAGCGTCGCCGCCCATCTGCCGGCAACCCTTGAGCGTGCCGGATCGCTGAACAGCCCCGCCCAGGAAACCGCATCCAGGATCATGGCGGCGCGTCCTTGCAGAAACAGCGTCTGCACTTCGGCTGGCCCGGCATCAGCCGCGCCGGGATCACCATAATTGCGCAGCAGCCTGACATATTGCTCGGTCGCGGCGATGCCGGCGGGTGCGTTGATGGCGGGCTTGCCATCGGGTGTTGCCCAACTGCCGCCATTGGCAAAGAGCCAATGTGACCAGCTATAGGGCGCCTGGGTCCGGCGGCCACGCGACACGAAGCCAAAGACCGAAGGCGGGCTGTGCAAACGCCTCGCAGCCGCCTCAAGCTCCTCCAGCGTCCGGGGCGGGGCGAGCCCCCGCAGCATCGAACAAATCCTTCCGGTAGTATAACAATTGAACATTCGCCTGGATGGGCACGGCCACTTGCCTGCCTTCAAATTGATGGGCCTTCCAGACCGCAGCAATGAAATCATCCTTGTCCCAGCTTCGTGCGGTCAGTGACGCATCCGCGATCATGGGGGAGAGATCCGCATACCAGCCAAGATTGGCGAATTGGCGGCCTTCGCGCATTGTGCCGGTGGTGAAGACGTCCACATTCTTGCTTTTGCCGGCCATCTCGACGGCAAGCTTTTGGCGAAAAGGATCTTCGGGATAGTCTTCGATGATCACCTTGATGCCAGTCAACTGCTCGAATTCAGCGAGATTGGCGCGCCAGTGGTCGGTGAACCAGGCGCGCAGCGCGAGCAGCCGGAGCTCCGTGCCTTGCGCCTGCCGCCAATTGATATCATTGGCCCGGCCGGGTGACGGACTAAAGACCAAAGCCATCCCCGCGAGCATGACGCCAAGGACAGCCGTTTTCCAACTTCTCAGCATCCTGTTCCTCCAGCTTCTTTGAAACTCATTTGGCCGCCGGAGCGACACCGGGCACGATGGGTATCAGGCAGCGGCTGGGGAACGATAAGGAGCGGCCATATCACGGGTCAAGTCTCGATTTGTGGTAAAAAAATTACAGATGTTATTCGGAGGTGTTTATCGCCCCGAAGGTAGCACAGCGCCTACCGCCACCAAGAGCGAGGATGCCGGTTTAATGGAGTCACCCTGGCGCCACAGCAAGGAGACCAAGATGAACGACACCACCGACACCGCCCAGCTTTTCCTGGATATCGCCAAGCGGAATATGCCATCGGTTGAAACGCTGGAAACCAGAAACCGCGACGCGCTTGATTTCCACGATGTCGCGGTCTGGTCCATCCGCAACTCCCTCGCGGAAGCCTACGCCGCAGGGATGGCCGCCGCGAAGCGCAGCAAAAAGCGCAGCCGATAAGGCGATTTTGGGGCCGAATGGTGCTGCCACTTGGCCCTCACATCATGATCAAACCTCGCG
>JADCGG010000002.1 GCA_020249125.1 Roseomonas sp.
ATTGGTCACCATGGTGATGAATGATCGCGGCTATGGCGTGATCCGTCACATTCAGGATGCGCTCGCTGATGGGCGTTTGTTTGGCGATGATATTCTGAACCCGAATCTTGAGGGTCTCGCTGCCCTGGCCGGCATGCCCTTCTTCCGCATCAGCAAGGCGGAAGACGTCACCGAAGTGCTGCAAAAAGCTCTCGCGGTTTCCGGTCCTGCCTTGGTGGAGGTTGATATGATCGCGATCGGCCCATTCCCGCCCTATGCGCCCTTCAACACCATGGGCAAGCATGCGGAACGCGCGGCGCGTTGATGAATATGAAGCATCCGCAAATTATTTCCCATCGCGGCGGCGCCTATCTTTGGCCGGAGAATAGCCTACTCGCCTTCCGCCAAAGCCTGACGCTGCCGGTCGAGGTCCTGGAATGCGATGTGCATCCTTCATCCGATGGCGTGCCCATGGTGCATCATGATGCAACGCTGGAACGCATGACGGATCTTGCCGGGCCACTGGTGGCGCGCAGCGCTGCTGAATTAGGCACGACACGGTTTCGCGGTGCGCCTGGCGAAAGCATTCCAACCCTCGCCGCGCTTGCGCGCCTTGTTGCGCCAAGTGACAAACTTCTGCGCGTAGAAGTGAAGAGTGACCGCGATCATAAACCCTATCCGGGCTTCCTGCCGCAAGTGCTTGGCGTTTTGGAAGCGGAAGGCATGCTGGCGCGCAGCTTTATCATCGCCTTTCACGGCGGCACGGCAGCGGCAGCCGCGCAGGAAAAGCGCTTGGCCGGTGCGGTGTGGCTGGTGAACAGCGCCATCCTGGCAAGCCTGGGGCCGGAAGCCTGCATGGCAGCGGCGCTTTCCCTTGGCGTGACGGGGTGTGAATGCTCCATGGGTGATGTGACGCCGGCTTTCATCGCCGCCGCGCGCAAGGCTGGCCTCACCACCGGTGTTTGGGCCGCCAATCACCGCGCAGAAATTGAAAAAGCGCTTGATCTTGGCATGGATGCCTTCGCGACCGATGACCCGCCGCTTGCGATTGCACTCCGCAAGGCGCGCGGTTGATGCGTATCGCCGCGCTTGATTTCTTGGGCGTGAATGTCACGCCCAAGACCAATTGGTGTTTTGTGTTGCTGCGCCTCGAAGATGGCCGCAGTGGCATTGGCGAAATCACGCTTGCGGATCATGAAGCGTTATTGGTGGTGGAAGTCACGCGGCTGTCAGCCGCGCTGAAAGGCCAGGATGCCAGCGCACGTAATCGGCTGGCGCGCCTATTGCCCCATGCGCCGGCGGGGCTTGTTTCACATGCTGTCATTTCGGGATTGGAACAGGCGCTTTGTGATATTGCGGGGCAGGAAGCTGGTCGGCCCATTCACGCCATGCTGGGTGGCTGCTTGCGCGATGCAGTGCCGCTTTATGCCAATATCAATCGCGGTGCCGCGCCGCGCACGCCCGCAGGCTTCGCCGATACCGCCAGGCGCGCGGTTACGGCGGGCTTTCGCGCCGTGAAACTCGCACCTTTTGAGCCCATGGTCTGGGAAGATGCGGCAAACCCCGCGCAACGCGCCGCCTATGCAGAAGGCTTGGCGCGCATCGCGGCGGTGCGTGATGCCGTCGGCAACGCGATTGATGTCATGGTGGATGCGCATTGGCGCTTTTCACCCGGAGGCGCGGCGGCGTTGATCCGCGATGTTGCGCCCTTCAACCTGTTCTGGCTGGAATGTCCTGTGGCCGAGGCCAATCACGCGGCCATCGCGCGGCTGCGCGGCATGGCGAATGATCGCGGCATGCGTTTGGCGGGTGCGGAAACGCTGGCCGGCCTTGGCGCCTATCGCCGCATCATCGAAGCCGGCTGCTATGATGTGCTGATGCCGGATATCAAATATGCCGGCGGGCATGAGGAAATTCGCTGTATCGCCGCACTCGCGCAAACTGCGGGTATTGAGATCGCGCCGCATAACCCCACGGGCCCAATCTGCCACGCCCATTCCGTGCATCTTTGCGCAACCCTGCCCAACCTTTTGCCGCTTGAAGTCCAATTCGGCGAAACGGAGCGTTTCTTCACCATGATCACCGGCCACGATCTGCGCTTTCACCAAGGCAGCGCCAGCCTGCCACAAGCGCCCGGCCTGGGTGTCGCCTTGGATGAAGCCGGCGCGCGACTTTCCCCCTGGCAGCCCATGGCGCAACCCTGGCTGGACCCGAGGCTCGGCTGATGCCGCTTTGGGTTGCCGCCACCGTCACCGCCGCGCTGTTCCAAACCTGGCGCACAGCGCTGCAACAAAAGCTGCGCGGGCAGCTTTCCGTCAATGCCGCTGCCGTGGTGCGCTACCTTTATGGCGTGCCGGTGGGGCTGCTGCTGGTTGGGCTGTACTTGCTGATTTTTGGCGGCGCGCTGTCTACGCCAACGCCGATGTTCTTCCTCTATGCCGCGCTTGGCGGCTTGGGCCAGATCATCGGCACCAATCTTCTCATCATGTCCTTCGCGCATCGCGGCTTCGCCGTCGGCACCGCCTATGCGAAGACCGAGGCTGTGCAAGCGGCTTTTCTGGCCCTGTTGCTGCTGGGAGAGAATTTCGCGCCACTCGCCTGGGCCGGCATTGCGGTTTCTGTGGGCGGCACGCTTTATCTTTCACTCGCCGGGCGCGTGAATTCCCTGGGAGAAATGCTGCGCGCCACGGTTCAGCCCGCAGCACTTTGTGGTCTTGGTGCAGGCTTTGCCTTTGCCCTATGCGCGCTGGCCATTCGCGCGGCGACGCAGGAATTGCAGGGGCCGGATGTGGTGCTGCGCGCGCTGGAAACGCTCGTGGTGATCAATGTCATGCAAACCATCATGCAGGGTGGTTGGCTGGTGCTGCGCGAACCGGAAAGCCTGCGCGCGGTTTTCGCCACCTGGAGATCTTCTGCCCAGGTCGGCGCGCTTTCGGCTTGCGGTTCCGCCTGCTGGTTCACTGGCTTCGCGCTGGCACCTGTGGCGCTGGTGCGCGCGGTGGGTCAGGTGGAAATCCTGTTCACCCTGCTGTTCAGCAAGTTTTTCCTGAAGGAAAAAATGAAGCGCAGCGATGTGATCGGCGCGCTTGCGGTGGTTGCTGGCGTGGTATTGGTGCTGATCGGGCGGTAGCTAACCGCCGAACATCGCCTGAATGGCGGCGGTATCCACCGCTTCAATGCTGGCGGGCTGCCATTGCGGCTTATGGTCCTTATCCACCAGCACGGCGCGCACGCCTTCGCGGAAATCCGGATGGTCATGCACCACCACGCGCGTCAGTGCCAATTCCATCGCCAGGCAGCCAGCCAAATCGCGCGTTGCACCACGACGCAGCAATTCATGCGTCATAAACAGCGAAGTTGGCGAGGCATGGTGCAGCACGCCAAGCTGTTCGCGCGCCCAATCCGTGCCCTCCGTTTCAAGTGCCGCGATGATGGCTGGGATGGACGCCGCGCCAAAGCAGCGATCAATCGCGGCGCGATGCGGTGCGAAGCTCGCTTCCGGCGGCGCTTCGCAATACCGCGCCACGGCGCCGATATCTCCCGCAATCAACGCGGCGCGGAGCACCGGCAGTGCTTCGCGCGTCGTGTAATGTGTCGCCAGCGCCGCATGCATCGCATCCGCACCGTTCAACCGCGCACCAGTCAGCGCCAGCCACATGCCAAGCGCCCCCGGCAGGCGCGGCAGCACGAATGATGTGCCAACATCCGGGAAAAGCGCAATCGCGGTCTCAGGCATCGCGAACATGGCGTGGTTGGTGACGATGCGATGCGTGCCATGCACCGAAACGCCAATGCCGCCGCCCATGCAAACACCATCAATCAGGCTGACCCAGGGTTTGCCGAAAGCCGCAATGCCGGCATTCACCGCATATTCTTCCGAGAAAAACGCCTCCACCGCCGCGCGATCACCCGCAACGGCAGAAGCGCGCACCGCGCGCACATCGCCACCCGCGCAAAAGGCGCGCCCGCCCGCGCCTTCCAGCAGCGCCAGCTTCACCGAAGCATCATCCCGCCATGCGGCGATGGCGGCGGCGAAGCCCCGGATCATGTCCTGATTCAGCGCATTCAGCGCCTTGGGCCGGTTCATCAGGATGGCACCGGCTGCGCCTTCACGCGCGGCAATCAGGCTGGCTTCGGCGGCTTCGGACATGGAAACTTCCCTCGTATTGGCGGCAAGAACGCCGATGTCTCCTAAACCATAATTGCCGGCTGACAATCCGCAGGATTACTCCGGCTTCAACTGCACACTCGCCACGAGGTCGCGAATCTTGGCGGCCTGGGCGCGCACCATCGCGCCGAAGCTTTCCGAATCGGAACCTACGGCTTCCGCCCCCACTTCATCGCAGCGCTTGATGAATTCGGGCTGTGCGGCTGCGGCGGAGATTTCGCGTTGCAGCCGCGCCATGATGGGGGCTGGCGTGCGCGCCGGCGCGAAAAACCCGTTCCAGCCTTCCAGTTCCAGGGAAGCGAAGCCCTGTTCACGCACGGTCGGCACATCGGGCAGCACCTTGGCGCGCTTGGATGCCGTGGTGGCCAAGCCCTTCAGCGCGCCGGACCGCACATGGCCGAAGCAGGTGGAGATTTGATCGCCACCGAATTGCACACGCCCTGCGATCAATTCCTGCAGCATCGGCGCCGCACCGCGGAAGGGCACATGCTCCATCGCAATGCCGGCATCGCGCTTCAGCACCTCGCCCACCATATTCATGAAGGAACCAGGCCCGGTGGAGCCATAAAAGGGCGGGGAGCTTTGCGCCTTTGCCCAGGCAGTAAAGCCCCGCAAATCCGTCACCGGCACAGAAGGATTGGCCAGGATCACCAGCGGCACATTGGCGCCAAGCGACAGCGGCGCGAAATCCCGTTCAATGTCGTGCGGTGGCCGCCCAGCGAGTGTCATCGCCGCCGTGGTCGTCGGGAAGGTGATGTTGTGCATCAGCAGCGTATAGCCATCGGGCGCCGCCTTTGCGACAACATCCGCGCCAATGGAACCACCACCACCGCCGCGATTTTCCACGACGACAGATTGACCCATTGTTTCGGTCATGCGCTGCGCAAAAAGCCGCGCGAGCAAATCCGTGGTGCCGCCGGCAGGGAAGGGCACGATGATGCGGATGGGCCGCGTTGGGAAATCCTGCGCGCGGAGCGTGGCCGGCGCCGCCAGCACGGCACCCGCGATCAAGACATGACGACGATTGAGTTTCATCCCCGGTTCCTTCCTTTTTGCAACGTAAAGGAACCGTAACCCAAACCAGCGCCCGGGCTCAATGCCCCGCATTGGCGCCGGAGAAATCCGGTACCGCCAAGCCGCTTGCGGTGATCTGCCGCGCC
Organism: Roseomonas sp.; assembly: GCA_020249125.1. Lineage (GTDB taxonomy): Bacteria > Pseudomonadota > Alphaproteobacteria > Acetobacterales > Acetobacteraceae > Neoroseomonas. The sequence goes on from JADCGG010000002.1 coordinate 5,308, forward strand.
AGATCGGCTTTCAGGCGTTCAAGCCCGGCTTCGCTGGATGCCTCCACCCGCGCCACCAGCACGGCCTGGGTATTGGAAGCGCGCAGCAGCCACCAGCCATCATCGGTCAGTACGCGCACGCCATCCACATCCTGCACCTTGGCACCGGCAGCGGCGAGGCGTTCCTTCACTTCACGCACCACTTCGAATTTGCGCGCCTCGGTGCAATCAAAACGAAGCTCCGGCGTGTTGATCACTTGCGGCAAAGCGGCGCGCAATTCGGAAAGCGGGCCGGAAAGACGCGCCACAATCCCAAGCAGCCGCACGGCGGAATAGGGCGCATCATCAAAGCCGTACCATTTATCGGCAAAAAAGATATGGCCGGACATTTCACCCGCCAGCGGGCTGCCGGTTTCCGCCATTTTCGCCTTGATCAGCGAATGCCCGGTTTTCCACATCAGCGGATTGCCGCCCGCCTTCGCGATCTCATCAAACAAGACCTGAGACGCTTTCACATCAGCAATGATCGTCGCCCCTGGCTTCGCTTTCAGCACATCGCGCGCCAGCACGATCATCAATTGATCACCGAACAGCACATGACCTTCATTATCCACGATCCCGATGCGATCCCCATCGCCATCGAAAGCGATGCCAAGATCAGCGCCTTCGCGCGCCACGGCGGCGATCAATTGTTCCAGATTCTTGGGCACGGTCGGGTCTGGGTGATGGTTCGGGAAGCGCCCATCCACATCCGCATTGATCAACATGTGATGCCCCGGCAGGCGCGCGGCCAGCGCCTTCGTGATCGGCCCCGCCGAGCCATTGCCCGGATCCCACACCACTTTCAGCGCGCGATCCCCGCCATCCCAATCCTGCAGCACGCGATCCGCATAGCGCGCCGCGATATCCACGGCGCGATCACTGCCAGCGGCTTCCGGCACCACATCGCCCTCGGCGGCCATGCGGCCAATTTGTTGAATCTGCGCGCCATAAAACGGCTTCTTGCCGATCATCATCTTGAAGCCGTTATAGTCGGGCGGGTTATGGCTGCCGGTGACCATCGCCGCACCATCGGCTTCCAAAGCATAGGCAGCGAAATAGAGCATCGGTGTCGCGCAAAGCCCAATCCGCACCACTTCCAACCCGCAAGCGCGCAAGCCCGCGACAAGCTGCGCTTCCATCTCGGGCGAATGCAGCCGGCCATCATAGCCGACCGCCACGCGCTTTCCACCGCCACGGCTGACCACGCTGCCAAAGCAGCGGCCAATGGCATAGGCATCTTCCGGGTTCAGGGTTTTGCCGACAATGCCGCGAATATCATATTCGCGCAGCACGGTGGGGTCGAAGTGATGATTGAATCCGGTCATGATCAGGGCTCTCAGGGGCGGCCAATGGATGAATAGGTAAAGCCAGCAGCGCGCAGCGCCGCAGGGTCCCAGATATTGCGAAGGTCGAGCACAATACTGCCCTTCATGGCGGATTTCAGGCGGGCCGGCGAAACTGCGCGAAATTCATTCCATTCCGTCAGCACCACCAGGGCATCGGCACCCGCTGCCGCATCCATCGGGCTTTCGGCATAATGCACCGCTTGCGGCAGCACCTGGCGGGCATGGCCGGGCTGCGGGTCAAAGGCGCGGAGCGTAACCCCCGCCGCCGCCAGCTTGGGCAGGATCACGAGCGATGGCGCATCGCGCATGTCATCCGTCTCAGGCTTGAAGGTCAGGCCCAATACCGCGACCGTTTTGCCCGCTGGGTTCGGGCCAAGCGCGGCCAGAATGCGATCCGCCATTTGCGCCTTGCGCGCCTCATTCACCGCAATGGTCGCTTCCACCAGCTTGATCGGTGCGCCGGCATCCTGCGCGGTGCGCGCCAAAGCCAGCGTATCCTTGGGGAAGCAGGAACCGCCATAGCCCGGGCCGGGATGGAGGAATTTGCGCCCGATTCGCCCATCCAGGCCCATGCCGCGCGCCACATCATGCACATCGGCGCCGAGTTTTTCGCAAAGATCGGCGATTTCATTAATGAAGGTGATCTTGGTCGCGAGGAAGGCATTGGCGGCGTATTTGATCAGCTCCGCGGTTTCCAGGCTGGTCGCCAATACCGGCGTTTCAATCAGGTAAAGCGGGCGATAGAGCCGTTTCAGCACGGCCAGGCCCTGTTCATCCTCGGTGCCGATCACCACGCGATCCGGGCGCATGAAATCGCCAATGGCGCTGCCTTCCCGCAAAAATTCGGGGTTGGAGGCAACGCTGATGGCCAGTTCTGGCCGCACGCGCCGCACAATGGCGCGGACTTCCCGCCCGGTGCCAACCGGCACGGTGGATTTCGTCACCAGCACCAGCGGGCCGGTGGCGGCGCGCGCTACTTCCTCGGCCGCGGCATAAACATAGGAAAGATCAGCATGGCCATCGCCGCGCCGCGTTGGCGTGCCCACGGCAAGGAAAACCGCCTCCGCCCCGGCAATCGCTTCCTTCAAATCCGTGGTGAAACCCAGCCTGCCGGCGGCGACATTTTCCGCGACAAGCTTATCCAGCCCCGGTTCATAAATCGGCATCCGCCCTTCATGCAGCGCGGAGATCTTGGCGGGGTCCACATCCATCACCGTCACATCCACGCCGAATTCGGCGAAGCAGGCGCCAGATACCAGGCCGACATAGCCGGCGCCGATCATGGCAATGCGCATTTGTTTCTCCTTCGCCTGAAAAGCGAGGCTGCAATGGCGCGGCAGGCCATGGCTGGCAAGGGGTTCAAGCGACCTCTGCGCCTTCTCCGCCACGGGGCAGCAGGGGGCGCAGGCTTTCCAGATCGCGCTCCGCCCGGCAGACCAGATAGCGCGGCGCCGCCCCATCCGGGTCCAAAGGCAGCGCGGTAAGGCCGATATCACTGTAAATACGCAGTAATTCCGGCCCAACACGCCAGAAGGCCGCGTCAACCTGCGCGGCTTCGCATAGGTCGCGGAAGCGCCAAATGGCCGAAACCCTGTCCCGCGCCTCGCCCGCAGGATCACCCAAGGCCAGCCAAACCCCATCCCGTTTGAGAAAGGCGAAGCCCGCGCGGCCTGCCTCCCCAAATACCGCGCCATCGGCGGCGGAAAGCGCGGGCGCCATGGCGCCAAGCGCCAAAAGCCTCTCCTGCGCCGCCTCAGAATAGGTCAGCATGGGCGGGCGCGCGGGCAACAGCAGCCGAAACGCGGCGACCAGCAGCAGCACTGCCGCCAAAGCAACCGTGAAGCGGAGCGAATCCGGCGCATCCGCCGCCAGCACCACCCCCCACCAGGATC
>JADCGG010000020.1 GCA_020249125.1 Roseomonas sp.
GCGCCGACATCCAGCGCCACAAGGTTGTTCTGATTGGCATTTTGTTGCGCCAATGCCACCCCCGTGATTGTCCATAACGGACATGACACAACCAGCCTATAACCTATGGTTGTGGGTCGCAAGCATTATTTCACGCCAAAATGCGTTTTTTTAACGATGCGCTGATGCTGGCTTCACAGGGCCTTCACGCCGGGGCAACAAACTACGTCTTATCGAGGCTTTTCAACGAATTTGGTTCAACCTTTGGTAGTTCCTGGGTCGGACCCCAACCGCAGGAGATGGTAAAATGAGCGAGATGATCATGCAACAAGTTCCTTCCATGGCGCCGGTTTCCCTTGGTGGGGCCGCGATCGCCGATGCGGGCAAGGTGCGCTTCGGCGGTCTCTCCCCGAGCCTTCCGCCCGTGCGCATTGCTGCCGAAGCCGTGGCCGATACGGGCAAGGTGCGCTTCGGCGGTCTCTCCCCGAGCCTTCCACCCGTGCGCATTGCTGCCGAAGCCGTGGCCGATGCGGGCAAGGTGCGCTTCGGCGGTCTCTCCCCGAGCCTCCCGCCCGTTCGTGTCTCTGCCACCGAGTACGCCAAGGTGCGCGTTGGTGGCTGCGCGCCAAGCCTACCGCGTTGAAGCCAGGGCCAATGGCGTCCGGGGCATCGCGTCCCGGATGGCGGTTTTGGGGAAACCGAGGGAGAGTTTCACCTCGCTCAACCCCCAAACCGCAGGATAGGCTGAAACGTGACTGAATCCCGCAAGGCGGCAGCGCCGCTTGCCACCTTCTATCGCATGATCCCATCGGCGCGCCCGCCCCAGCGCGCCGATCGCGCTGCAGCCGGCACCATGCCGACACGCGCGTTTCGTTTTTGTGAGGCAATGACTACCGCGTCTTCCTTCGGCTGGTACATCTTCCCGCCGATCGGCTTCAAACTCATGTGGGATGGTTCGGATGTGATCTGGACTTATGATGGGGTGGAGGATTGGTTTCCCCTCACCACCACACAATTCCCGAACTTCGCGCCACATTTCGATGATGCCGCACCGGAAGACATCAAGGGCTATTCGCCGCCTTTCCTCAGCACCTTTATCGAGCCAGGTCTTGTGCAGATCTGGAGCGGCCTTGCCATGCGCACCGCGCCGGGATGGGCCGCGCTTATTCGTGCGCCGGCCAATTTCGTCCGCAATCGCGGCTATGAATGCTATGAAGGCATTGTGGAAACCAGCAGCTGGTTTGGCCCACTTTTCATCAATGTGCGGCTTACGCGCACGCATCACCCGATCGAATTCGATCCGAATTTTCCTTTTCTTCAGGTGCAACCCCTTCCGCAGGAGGCCTATGGTACGGCGGCGGAAAACTTTTCGATCATTGAGGATTTGTCCGGCTTTGGTGAGACGGAGTGGAATGATTTCCGCCATACCATCGTGCGCCCCAACAAGGATCCGCATCGCAAGCTTGGCGATTACGCTGTCGGGTTGCGCAAAACCCAACGCGCCAAGGAACGCGACGATCCCGCCAAGGGTTGAAGCAAAAACCCTAATCAAGCCTTGACACTCGCCCTTGCGGCGGAAACTTGCGCTGCATTGTGAAGGTTCACCTGATTCAATCAGAAAAAACCCTTATGCCAGCTACGGAAATTTCTAAAAAAATGTTGTATTGCACAAGATTTTGCCTAGACTGATCCTATTCCATGCAGAGGAAACAACGCCATGCCACGCGACGGTGACGACATGTTGGATGAAAAACTCGTTACGCCAGAGCTTGAATTGGCGATCCTGCGGCTTTGGGCAGCAGCCATGCATATGGAACGCAGTTTCAGTCGCCAGGAAATCGAAGCCATACCGGCATTGTCACGCACCATTGCGGAAGCCCAATTATTGCCTTCAGCAATTGGCTGGGATGATATTATACCGGAACATTTTACCAACGTTTAAGGTGCCTAGATTTTCTAGGCATCATTCAAAATTAAGGTACTTCCCCGGACGCGATTTCAACAGCTTTTGTTGAGCATTTAGTCAACCCTTTTCATCTTCCGACTGCTGCGCGAGGCTCCGTACCAATGTCGTGATCGAACGCCTGACCTCGGGGTCCGAGATCAAGGAAAAAGCCCGTCCAACACTGTAGGCATCACGCGCAGTCTCCCGCAGTGCCAACTCATCCAAGCCCGCGTTTCCCTGCCGCTGGGAAAAGCCTTCCTCATCCAACAGGAAGGTGATGGGAACGCCAAGCGCGGTCGCCACCATCAATAATCTTCCGGCACCGATACGATTCTCCCCCCGCTCATATTTCTGCAATTGCTGGAAGGTGACGCCAAGCTTTTCCGCAAGCTTCTGTTGGCTTATGCCGATCATGGATCGATACAGCCGAATGCGGTCCCCGACGAATCGATCAACATCATTGGTTTCCCGGCGTGCGAGTTTCCTCAAGGAGCAGATAAGGTCCTGCTCGGTCCGCGTGACATTCGACATGGCATCCCTTTCCGCGAAACGCCGCCCATAAAGGCCGCGTGAATGAGAGATTATTCCGTCTTATTTTGCATAGGCCCTGTGTCCTTGGCGTGATATCGGCGCGTTCGCGGCGTCAAATCGTGCAGCGCCCAGCGAAATTGGGGGCGAAACACCGTTAAGTTTGCGTGAAAGCCGTGAAAAACTCCAGTTTACCGGAAAGGGGCTGCGGCAACGGTGGCATCCGCCCTCCAACTCCGCTGTAGTTTGGTCCACGGGGCGCCGCGCCTGCCGCCGCAAGGCATCCGAAGATCATCATGCCGCAGCTGACCGCAGGAATCAGGGGATACCTACCGCTACGATAACACGCGCGACCAAGGCAGGGCCTGGACACGCTGAAGTCCCTTGAAGTTGCGCCTGATTACAGCAGAGTGCTCACACGCCGTGGCTCCATTTACGCCCAATCGCCGGTTAGGGGCTATGCTGATCTTGCGCGCCCCTGTAGCCTTGCCCCATGGTAAATCCCTGAGGAAAATGACCCCCTCACCCAGGGTGGCACAGCAAGGCAAGGACGACAGGAACGCTCATGACGGATACTCGATATTTGGCGCCGCAGACGCTTGATGAAGCGGTGAGCGCCTTCGCCGCCGCCCAGGGGGCTGCGCGGATTCTGGCCGGCGGGACGGATCTGCTGGTGCAAATGCGCGCCGGCGTCGCAACACCCGGCTTGATCGTGGATATCAAGAAAATCGGCGAAATGACGCGCATTACGGAAAATGCCGATGGCAGTTTTACCGTGGGCGCGGCGGTTTCCGCTGTCTCGCTGGCGGATCATCCGCGCTTCGGCAAGGTCTGGCCGGGCGTTTTGGAAGCGGTGAATCTGATCGGATCAAAGCAGGTGCAGGGCCGCGCCTCGCCGGGGGGTAATCTCTGCAATGGGTCCCCGGCGGGTGATAGCGTGCCGGCCATGGTCGCCGCTGGCGCGGTGCTGACCATCCAGGGGCCGAATGGCCGTCGGCAAATGCCGGTGGAAGCCTTCCCGGCGGGCCCGGGCAAAACCAACCTCGCGCCTGGTGAAATCCTGGTGAGCTTCACGCTACCCGCGCGCCCCGCCGGTTCGGGCGATGCGTATCTCCGCATGATCCCGCGCACGGAAATGGATATCGCGGTGGTGGGCTGCGGTGTCAGCCTGACCATGAAGGACGGCGTTTGCACCGCGGCGCGCGTTGGCCTTGGCGCCGTGGCGCCGGTGGTGATGCTGGTGGAAGATGCCGCGAAGGCGCTGATTGGCACGAAGCTGGATGCCGCCGCCATTGCCGCCGCCGCCGCCGCTTGCAGCGCCGCCTGCCGCCCTATCAATGACAAGCGCGGCACCATTGCCTATCGCACCAAGGTCGCCGGTGTGCTGCTGAAGCGCGCCGTTGCCATCGCCGCCGAACGCGCCAGCCGGAGCTGAACCAATGTCCAAGATGCATGTTTCGACCACCATTAACGGGGAACCGATGGAGTTCCTCTGCGAAGCCCAAGACAGCATGCTGGATGCGCTGCGCGGCCCGCTTGGCCTGACCGGCGCCAAGGAAGGCTGCGGCACGGGCGATTGCGGTGCGTGCTCCATCACCGTTGATGGCCGCTTGGTTTGCGCCTGCCTGATGCTGGCGGTGGAATCCGAAGGCAAAACGCTCGGCACCATTGAAGGCATGTCGCAGGGCGGTGAATTGCACCCGCTACAGCGCAAATTCCTGGAAATGGCAGCACTGCAATGCGGTATCTGCACGCCTGGCGTGCTGATCGCGGCGAAGTCGCTGCTGGAAAAAAACCCGAACCCGACCGAAACCGAAGTGCGCTTTGGGCTGGCGGGCAATTTGTGCCGCTGCACCGGTTACGACAAGATTGTGCGCGCGGTCATGGAAACCGCCGCTGAAATGAGGGGGGCCGCCTGATGAACGATATGTCCAACAAATGGATCGGCAAAAGCACGATCCGCCCTGATGGCGCGGAAAAGGTGACGGGCCGCGCCGCCTATGCCGCCGATACCAATATGCCCGGCATGATCTGGGCCAAGGTATTGCGCAGCCCGCATGCCCATGCGCGCATCATTTCCATCAATACCGCCAAGGCGGAAGCGCATCCCGGCGTGAAGGCCGTGGTGACGCATAAGGATGTGGTGGATTTCCCGCTTGATAAATCCGTGATGCTCGGCATTCAGGATATGCGCTGGATGTGCCGCAACATCATGGCGCGCGAAAAGGCGCTGTTCCATGGCCACCCGATTGCCGCTGTGGCCGCGATTTCCGAAAAAGTTGCCGCCGAGGCGCTGAAGCTGATCGAAGTGGAATATGAGGTTCTGCCCTTCGTGATTGACGCGGAAGACGCGATCAAGCCCGATGCGCCGATCCTGCATGATTTCATCAAATTCGATGGCAAGCCTTCCAATATCGCGGGCAAGCTGGAACACAAGCTTGGCGATATTGATAAGGGCTTCGCCGAGGCCGATGTCGTTATCGAACGCAGCTTCCGCACCGCGCCCGTGCATCAGGGCTATATCGAAACCCATGCCTGCCTGGTGAGTGTGGCTGACGGCAAGGCAACGGTGTGGAGTTCCAGCCAGGGCCAATTCATGGTCCGCGCGATGTGTTCCTATCTGACTGGCCTGCCGCAAAGCGATATCCGCGCCATTCCGGCGGAAATCGGCGGCGGCTTCGGCGGCAAGACAATTGTCTATCTGGAACCGGTGGCCCTGCTGCTGGCGAAGAAGTCTGGCCGCCCGGTGAAGATGGTGATGACGCGCGAAGAAGTGATGCGCGCCACCGGCCCCACTTCCGGTTCCTTCAGCACCGTCAAGATCGGTGCGAAGAAGGATGGCACGATTGTCGCCGCGCAGGGCACTTTCTATTTGCAAGCCGGCGCGCTGCCTGGTTCGCCCATTCGTGGCGCCGCTGGTTGCGCCTTCGCGCCCTACAACATTGCGAATGTGCATTCGCTCGGCTTTGATGTGGTGTCCAACCGTTCCAAGGTTGCGGCCTATCGCGCACCGGGTGCGCCGATTGGTGCTTACGGCGTGGAATGCGTTTTGGATGAAGTGGCCGAAAAGCTTGGCATGGACCCGCTTGCGCTGCGCCTGAAAAACGCCGCGCAGGAAGGCACCAAGGCCGCGCATGGCCCGGTCTATCCGCGCATCGGTTTCAAGGAAACCATTGAAGCGGCCATGGCGCATCCGCATTACAGCGCGCCGCTTGGCCCCAATCAGGGCCGAGGTGTAGCCAGCGGCTTCTGGTTCAATGCGGGGGGCGAAAGCTCTGCGCAGGTGAACATCACGGAAGATGGCAATGTGGTGGTCACCACCGGGCATCCGGATATTGGTGGGTCCCGCGCTTCCATCGCCAATATCACCGCGGAATTGCTTGGCATTGATTACAAGCGGGTTTCTGTACTGATCGGCGATACCGCCACCATCGGCTATTCCAACCTGACCGGCGGCAGCCGCGTGCTGTTCGCTTCCGCGATGGTGGTGACGCAATCTTCCGAAAAGGTGATCACGCAGCTCAAGGAACGTGCGGCGAAGATCTGGAAGATTGATCCCGAAGCGGTGATTTGGGACAATGGCGAAGCCCGCCCCGCGGGTGCCAATGCGGGCCAATTTCCGCCGCTCAGCCTGAAGGAAATTGCCGCCAAGGCAACGGAAACAGGCGGGCCGATTGGGGCTGGCGTGCAGTTGAACACGACCGGCGCCGAAGGCGGGTTCGCCACCCATATCTGCGATGTGGAAGTGGACCCGGAACTCGGCACCGTGAAGGTGCTGCGCTACACATCCTTCCAGGATGTCGGGCGCGCGGTGCATCCGGCCTATGTTGAAGGCCAGATGCAGGGCGGTGCGGCGCAGGGCATCGGCTGGGCGCTGAACGAAGAATATATCTACAATGCCAAGGGCCAGGTGGATAACCCCGCCTTCCTTGATTACCGCATGCCGGTCTGTTCCGACTTGCCGATGCTGGATGCGGTGATGCTGGAAATCCCGAACCCGAAGCACCCGCAAGGCGTGCGCGGCGTGGGTGAAGTGCCGCTGGTGCCGCCACTGGCCGCGATTTCCAACGCCATGTATCGCGCGACGCATAAGCGCTTCTACGCGCTGCCCATGTCACCGCCGCGCGTTTTGGAAAAGCTGGAACAGGCGGCTGAATAAGCCGCCTTTCTGCATGGGCATCAGGCCCGGAGGCTTCGGCTTCCGGGCCTTGCTTTTTGTGAGAAGACCAACAGGAGAAAACCATGATTGACACGAAACTCGGCACCGGGGCGGAAGCGACACCAGGCCAGCACATCACGGTGCATTACACGGGCTGGTTGTTCGATGGCGCAGCACCCGAAAACAAGGGCCGCAAATTCGATTCTTCGCGCGACCGGGCAGAGCCCTTTTCCTTCATGCTCGGCGCCGGCCATGTGATTGGCGGCTGGGATCAGGGTTTTGCTGGTATGAAGGTGGGCGGGCAGCGCACGCTGATCATCCCGCCCGAGCTTGGCTATGGCGCGCGCGGCGCGGGTGGTGTCATTCCGCCCAATGCGACGCTGCTTTTCGAGGTTGAGTTACTCGGCGTTGAGTGAGGGCTGGCGAGTTCATGTGATCCGCCGCGGCGGATCACATCCTAACGCTGTAACGGATGCGGATCGGATGCACTTTTCACTTCGATCCCGCCTTCGATGTCATCAGGCGCTGTCTCCTTTGGTAAACAGATCAGATTGAAGGAGGCGATTCCGGGAAAAAGATTCTCGCTATCGCCGGCCAAGTTTCCTGGATTATACAGCCAGGGCATATGCCACCACATGCGGTATTCAAGATCCATCAGGATCGCCATCAGTTCAGCGTGTTTATCTGGCCGATCATCCGCGACATACAGATAAGGCCGGAAGCGCATTATGGTCTGGCGCGCGCCATCCAAAACCTGCTTTTCCATACCTTCAACGTCAATCTTGATCATGTGGCAGGCGGGCAGCATCAGATTGTCAATGGCGATCATTTCAACCACATCGCCATCATCCCCACCGAGCGAAATGCCACCAAAATCATTGTCGCCGCGATAATCCAAGTGCGGCACCACGATCTCCCCAGGGGCGGCGCCCACTGCCAGGCATTTGGCATCGGTATTTTCAATGCCATTCAGCGCCAGATTGGCGCAAAGCATCTGAAAGATCACCCGTTGCGCTTCAAAGGCGACAACCCCGCCATTTTCACCGACCAGCTTGGCAAGGTGGACTGTATGCGCCCCGATATTTGCGCCGATGTCCAAAACCAGCATACTAGGTTTGATCAGGCCGGAGAAAAGCTGCGCCTCAAGTTCGGCAAACTCGCCATAGCGGTCAAGCGAACCCCCAACATACTTGTCGAGGGCGCTATAGAGCATGACCCCATGGCGGCAATGCTTGATCCGCAAATGCGGGCTTGGCAGGGAAATGCTGGACAATTTTTCGATCATCAATTCTGGCTTTCGAATCTCGACAGGGTTTCAAGCTATCAGCCATTAGCGCCCTGTGCCAATCTATTCCTTTCAACTGCCCCCCAAGGACCGCTGATCTCATGATCCGCCCGCCAAAGCAGCGCGCCGACCTGCTGCTTGTAGCGCTTGGCCTGGCTGAAAGCCGCGCCCGGGCGCAGGCACTGATCCTGGCCGGCAAGGTGTTCAGCGATACCAAGCGGGTGGAGAAGGCCGGCGATCTGCTGGCTGATGGCGCGCCGCTTGAAGTGCGCGGTCAGGATCACCCCTGGGTATCCCGCGGGGGGCTTAAGCTTGCCCATGCCTTGACCGATTTCGGCCTGAAGCCTGAAGGGCGGGTTTGCCTGGACCTTGGTGCTTCCACCGGGGGCTTCACCGATGTCCTGCTGCAGCATGGCGCGGCGCGGGTCTATGCGGTGGATGTCGGCCATGGGCAATTGGCCTGGAAAGTCCGGCAGGACCCGCGCGTGGTGGTGCTGGAAAAGACCAATGCCCGCTATCTGGACAGCACCGCGATCCCAGAACCCATCGGCGCGCTCGTTTGCGACGCTTCCTTCATTGGCTTGCGCACCATCCTGCCCGCGCCGCTGGCACTTTGCGCGCCGGGCGCCTTTGCGGTGGCGCTGATAAAGCCGCAATTCGAAGCCGGGCCAGGCCAGGTGGGCAAGGGCGGCGTGGTGCGCGACCCAGCGCTGCACCGCGCCATCTGCGCGATGATCGCCGATTGGTGGGCCGCCCTGCCCGGCTGGCAGGTGCTTGGCATCACTGAAAGCCCCATCACGGGGCCTGAGGGCAATAAGGAATTCCTCATCGCCGCCTTGCGCGCCTGACCGGGCGGTGATGACTCAGTTCTGAAATACTCAACGGACCAAAAGCCGTATGGCGCTCGGGGCACCTGCCCTGTATGAATAGCGAAGACCATGAATACACTCGATGGAGAGTATCTCAGGAGTTTATAGAGATGGACGTCAAGGATCGACTTGCTCTGGAACTATTCAGAAGGGAAGTTGAGGCGCTCAGCGGTGACGCTTTATTGGATAGACGTATCTCCTTTGAGGATCTGCCGGCGCCAGTTGAGGGCGAGAGGGACCTACGCCTTCAACAGAGCCTGTGCCTGGAGGGTCGTTTAATTGAAGAATTCGGTTTTAGATGGAGGACGAGATTGGAAGAACGAAAGTCTGCAGCATAAATGCCGCTGCAACATCACCCTAAAATTGGTTCTATTCTTATTTGCGATTTCAACAAAGGATTTGTCGCACCCGAAATGGTTAAGCGCCGCCCTGTGATCGTGATAAGTCCTCCAATAAATGTACGGCATCGCTTATGCACCATCATCCCAATCAGCACTGAGCCCCCCAAAATCGTCATGCGTTATCATGTAGATTTGGGAGACCTAACCCGCATTATTCACCAAGAGTTGGCGGATGTGGTATATCCTTTTGAAATATCGTATGATTTTGCTGTTGAATCTCAAAACCCACGCATTCGAAGGCCACACCCGCCGTGACGGAAGCTA
>JADCGG010000200.1 GCA_020249125.1 Roseomonas sp.
CACCAGCAGCAGCAGCCCGAAGCAAGTCGGGCCGAAACGCTTGAGCAGGGAAAGCGCGCCTTGTCGCGTCACGCCGGGGCGCTTTCCGCCCGGCTCAGCGCGGTTTCAATCAGGCCGATCGTGCCGGCCACGCCATAAAGCGCGATGAAGCCGCCAAAGCGCGGTCCTTCTTCCTGGCCGAGCAGCACCTGATACAGCGCATTGAACCAAGCGCGAGACACGCCCAACCGCCCATCCTTGCCCGCTTCCAGGAAGGGTTCTCGGCGTCCCGCATCAAACACCAGATCCTGCGCGGCCTTGGCGCGTTCTTCCGCCGGCATGGCTTCCAGATCCGCGGCGCGGTCACGCAGCGCGGCCATCAGCGCCATCAGGGCTTCCCGCTCCGCCGCGTTTGCGTTGCGGAAGCGCTTCGTGGGCGCGACGAAATCACGGTAATAGGCCACCGCATACTTAACGAGCTTGTCGAGCAAAGGCTGGGTCGCCGGTGTCGCCCCCGGCGCATAACGCGCCAGAAAACCCCAGAGCAATTCCGGATCATCCGCATTCACCACACTCGCGAGATTGAGCAGCATGGTGAAGGAAACCGTCGGTTCCGGGTCATTCGGCGCGGCCCCGGCATGGAGATGCCAAGCCGGGTTTGCGGCATCCGGCGCGGTGCGGAGCCGTGTGCGGTTTTGCAAATACTCATCCACCGCGCGCGGGATTTGGTCGAAATAAAGCCGCTTGGCGCGCTGCGGCTGGTTATACATGAACTGCGAAAGGCTTTCCGGCGGCGCATAGCGCAGCCATTCCTCAATCGTCAGGCCATTGCCCTTGGATTTGGAAATCTTCTGGCCCTGTTCATCCAGGAAATGCTCATAGGTGAAGCCTTCCGGCGGCTTGCCGCCCAGCACGCGGCAAATGGCGGAAGATAGCCGGACGCTATCAATCAAATCCTTGCCCGACATTTCATAATCCACGCCCAGCGCATACCAGCGCAAAGCCCAATCCGCCTTCCATTGCGCCTTGCAATGCCCGCCCGTGATGCGCGTGCCGTAACGCTCACCGCTTTCCGGGTCGCGCCAGACCAGCATGTCCTGATCGGGGCGGATTTCTTCCATCGGCACCTGCATGACCACGCCGGTTTTCGGGTGAATGGGCAGGAAGGGCGAATAGGTAGCGCGACGATCCGGCCCAAGCGTCGGCAGGATCACTTCCAGCACCTTGGCGTGATTTTCCGCCATCTTCAGCAGCGCCGCGTCGAACTTGCCGGAACGGTAGTAATCCGACGAAGACGCGAATTCATAATCAAAGCCGAAAGCATCCAGAAAAGCACGCAGCCGCGCATTATTATGATGCCCGAAGCTTTCATGCGTGCCGAAGGGATCAGGAATGGCCGTCACGGGCCGCCCGATATGCCCGGCCAGCATGTCCTTATTCGGCACATTATCCGGCACCTTGCGCAGCCCATCCATGTCATCACTGAAGGCGAGCAAGCGTGACGGCAGGCCGGTAAGCTGCCCAAAAGCGTGGCGGATCCAACTGGTGCGCGCCACTTCGCCGAAAGTGCCGATATGCGGCAGGCCCGATGGCCCATAGCCCGTTTCAAACAGCGCCGTGCTTTTGCCCGAAGCCGCCAGACGCGCCGCGACCTTGCGCGCTTCCTCAAAGGGCCAGGCCTTCACGGCGGAAAAATCAGCGGCGGCGGACATGGGTAATGGCGATCCCTTGGTATGGAGCAGTCCCCGCTTATAGGCAGGCGGCGCGCGGGTGGCGAGGCCCAACTCCTGCCGCCTGTTCCATCTTTGTGCTTTCTGCGTTAGACCGCCCGCCTTCAAGCTTTACCACAGGAAAATTGCAATGCGTGTTGGCGTGATTGGGGCCTCCGGTGCGGTGGGCCGCGAATTGGTGGATGTGCTGGGGCGCCGGGCTTTCCCGATGACCTCGCTCAGGCTTTTTGCCTCTGCCCGCAGCGCTGGCACCAAGCTGAAAACCCCGCTGGGTGAGGCCGAGATCGAGACCTTCAGCGATGCCGCCATGCGCGATCTGGATTTGGCGCTGCTCGCGGTTTCCGGGGATTTCGCCAAGGCCCATGCGCCGGCCATGGTCGCCGCCGGGGTTCATGTAGTGGATAATTCCTCGGCCTTTCGCTTGCAGGATGATGTGCCGCTGGTGGTGCCGGAAGTGAATGCCGGGGCCATCGGCAAGGCCAAGCTGATCGCCAACCCGAATTGCACCACGGCCATTCTGGTGGTGGCGCTGGAACCGCTGCGCCAGGCTTTCGGCCTGAAGCGCGTGATTGTTTCCACCTATCAGGCGGCCTCTGGCGCCGGGGCGGAAGGCATGACGGAACTTGAACGCGAAACCCGCCGCGTGCTGGTGGATGGCGCGAAGGCGGGGCATGAGGTGTTCCGCTACCCGCTACCTTTCAACGTCATTCCGCAGATCGATAGCTTCCAGCCCAATGGGTATACGCGCGAAGAAATGAAGGTGGTTTGGGAAAGCCGGAAGATCATGGGCATGCCGGATTTGCCCATTTCCTGCACCGCTGTCCGCATCCCAACCTTCCGCGTCCATGCCGAAGCGGTGACGATTGAAACCGAACGCCCCGTAACGCCCGAAGCCGCGCGCGAAGTGCTGCGCAAGGCCGCGGGTGTGAAGGTGGTGGATGACCCGGCAGCGGGGCTTTACCCCATGCCGCTGACCGCGACCGGTCAGGATGATGTGGAAGCCGGGCGCATCCGCGCCAATCCGGTCTTTGGCGACCGGGGGCTCGATTTCTTCCTTTGTGGCGATCAATTGCTGAAGGGTGCTGCGCTGAACGCGGTGCAAATCGCCGAAAAGCTGCGGGCGGCGTGAGGTTCAGGCCGCCTTGTGAACGTGAATCGCACTCGTCAGGAGGGTTTTCGATCCGCGGCGCGCTGCCTTCTGATCTTGAGGGCTTGCTTAAGCTCTATCCGCATCTAAACCCGTCCGATGAGCCGATTTCCTTCGACGCGGCGGCGTCCCGGCTGAAAGCCATCAAGCAGATCCCTGGAAGTGAGGTTCTGCTTGGGTTGTTGGGTGATGATCTTGTTGCATCCTGCACCTTGATCGTCATTCCGAATCTGACTCGCGGTGGGAAGCCCTACGGCCTGATCGAAAATGTTGTGACCCATGCGCTTTACCGGGGGAGGGGCTTTGGAACCCGTCTATTGCAGGCGGTGGCGGAGGCCGCCTGGGAGGCTGGCTGTTACAAAATCATGCTGCTCACCGGGTCCAAGAAGCCATCCACAATCAGGTTTTACGAAGCAGCCGGCTTCGAACAGACCAAGACAGGGTTTCAAATGCGCCGCATGGCTGTGCGCCAGGATGCTTAGTCCCATGCCCATCGCCCATTCCAGCCCGCCAGCATCACCCGCCCCGCATGGCTGAACAGCCCGTCGCGCCGCGCCTGCTGCTGCCGGATGTGACCGCTTTGGTGGCGGGGCAGGGCCGCGCCGTGCTGCTGGACAGTGACGGCAGCATCGAAACCCTGCCGGCGCGCGCCGTGGCAGCGCGTTTGGTGAATACCGCGCCGCTTCTGGTCCATGCCCCGGCCACGGCGCGACGCCTTGGCCTGCCCGGCATTGCCCCGGCGCATGACTTGCTGGAACTATTCGCCTTTGTGCTGCCCGCCGCATCCTGCGCGCCCACGCCGCGCGGCCTGGCTTTGGCGCTTGGCCTGCCCGTGCCGCGCGATGATGAAGCCGCTGTCGCTTTATTGCCTGATATGGCAAGCGAATTGCTCCGCCGCCTCGCGGAAGATCGCGCCGCCGCGTTGAACCGCGATGCCGCCAGCCTCGCCGCGCGCATGGGTGAAGCCGGCTGGCCCTGGGCGCGTTCGGTGCTGGCTGCGCTTGGCGCGCCCTCCGCACGGTCCGGCATGGAAGGCTTGCGCGTCTGGCGCCGCCTGCCGGAATGGGCGGAAGCCGCACCCACCAATCCGCCATCCTCTTTCGGCATTGAACCGAATGAGGCGCGGGCGCGACTCGCGCAGATTCTGGGGGAAGGCGCGGAACAGCGCCCGCAACAGGCGGATTATGCCTCAGCCGCCGCGGCGGCTTTTGTGCCGCGAGTGGATCAGGGCGCGCCCGCCTTGGTGCTGGCGGAAGCCGGCACCGGCACCGGCAAGACGCTCGGCTATGTTGCGCCCGCCAGCCTTTGGGCGGAACGCAATGGCGCGCCGGTGTGGATTTCCACCTTCACGCGCAATCTGCAACGCCAGATAGACCAGGAAACCGCGCGGCTTTTCCCCGATGCGGAAGAACGCCGCCGCCGCGTGGTGCTGCGCAAGGGGCGAGAGAATTACCTTTGCCTGCTTAACCTGGAAGATGCGCTCGGCTTTTCCGCCAGGCCGGGGCAGGGGGTGGCTTTGGGCCTGGTGGCGCGGTGGGCGATGGCGACGCGCGATGGCGATATTCTGGG
>JADCGG010000201.1 GCA_020249125.1 Roseomonas sp.
GATCATCTATTTTGCCCTGACAGAATATGATGAGCAGGTGAATCCAATTATAGTGCATTTCGATCGGGCTGGAAGCAAGTGGATTCCCGTGGAAACAGAAATTTTTCTGGCGCTTCACAATGCGGCCGAGTGTGGTGACGAAATACTTGAGGAAGATTTTCAGGAATTATTCAAGCGAGTTGATAATCCGGCTTTGCCGCAGGACTTCCTTGACCAGGAACTGCGAGCGAATGACTTCATTCTCGTCAATCTGGGATCATCCTGGTGGATCGAGAACTATTTCCTGAAAATACGTGAATTACGCACGAAGTATGGCATCCGCTATGTTCCCATGATCCACGACGTGATTCCATTGATGACGCCTGAGTATTGTTCGCAACCACTTGTTGAAGAGTTCTGCCAATGGTTTTCCACACTACCTTTTGAAGTTGATGGCGCCATCACCAATTCCCATTGGTCCACCATGGATATTCGTCATCGTATTGCGGAGTTCTTGCCTGAAGCGATTTTTCCGATTCGTCCCATCCCCCTGAATGGCGATATGCGACGGGACTTTTCAGCACGTGCCATCGCCACAAAAGATACTATCGGGAAACTAGTTGCACCCGATTGCCCTTTTGTCTTGTGCGTGGCAACCCTCGAAATTCGGAAAAACCATCTGCTGCTCTTCCAGGCCTGGGAGAGGCTCTTGGAAAATCATAATGCCACTGATGTTCCTGTGCTTGTCTGCCTGGGCAAGGCGGGATGGCTTTTTGACGAGGCTACCGAATTTCTGCGTGCGCGGCCGGCTCTCAGCGCGAAAATCCTGCTGATTTCGAGTGTATCAGATCAGTCCCTGGCCGCGCTGTACCAACACTGCCTCTTCACCGTATTCAATACATTTTATGAAGGCTGGGGTCTGCCTGT
Organism: Roseomonas sp.; assembly: GCA_020249125.1. Classification (GTDB taxonomy): domain Bacteria; phylum Pseudomonadota; class Alphaproteobacteria; order Acetobacterales; family Acetobacteraceae; genus Neoroseomonas. The sequence goes on from JADCGG010000201.1 coordinate 907, forward strand.
CACGGAAAGCCTGTCCTTTGGCGCATTGCCGCTCATTCCCTGCCACACCTCCCTGACGGAAGCGGGCGGTCGTGCGGCTGTCTATTTCCGCAGCGATGATTTGGATGACCTTTACGAAAAACTCACAACACTGATTTTTAATGCTGGCGAAAGGCAGCGCTTGATCAAGCATGCGCGCGCCAACACAAACCTGCGAACTTGGAAGGAGATATCTTCCGAATTTATCCATACCATTCTCAGTATAACCCCCTCGGCCGGAATAAGGCAGGAAAAGTTACTGCGTGTGCCGATAGGACGAATTGTGCATATCGGAAAATCTAACGCACTATGCCCCAACATCGATCTTGCTCTGGCCAATCTTCTGCGTGATGGACTGAACTGGCATGGTCTTGAGTATTGGGCAAACTGGACCAAACCTGGAATTGTCAGCATTCGCCTGCCGCTGCCTCATGAGATCATAGGTCAGGAATTGTTGTTTTTCTTGCGCCTGCACGGCGCATCGATTGATACGCCCATTACTATGTCACTTTGGTTCGATGATAGGCCTCTTGGCGCCCCACTCCAAAAGATTATGAAAGCTTTTGAAACCTACAATTTGGTTTTTAAGCTAAAAGCTCTATCGCGCAATCTGTCCATCAGAATTGACACGGGAGAAGGTAGTCAACACCCCTGGCCTGATCCGCGCCGCGCGGGCATCGCTGTGGTGGATCTTATGCTATGCCTTGTACAAGACACCGCAGCACAAGATCATTTGATGCGATCTTTCCCCGAATTGCGCCAACCGATCATGAATGCCGCACATCTTTCAATACATCCAACGCAAAGCAGTTGAACATCAGTGCCATGTTGAACACTTGAAGGAAGCCCCCATCATGCTGAGCGAACCCGGCCATTACGATTATATGCCCTGGCGCAGGCGCCCCAGGATCACCTGGCCCAATGGTGCACGTATCGCTTTTTGGGTGGCCCCCAATATTGAGCATTATGAACTTAACCCGCCACCTAATGCGCGGCGCATGCCCTGGACCAGGCCGCAGCCCGATGTGCTCGGCTATTCCTGGCGTGATTACGGCAATCGCGTCGGTTTCTGGCGCATGGCGGATGTCATGTCGCGTCACGGTGTGCGCGGCAGCGTCTCACTTAATGTTGCGGTTTGTGCTCATTATCCGGAAATCATCGAACACTGCTGTAAACTCGGCTGGGAATTATTCAGCCATGGCACCTACAACACCCGCTACTTCTACGGCATGAATGAGGATCAGCAGCGCGCCGTCATTCGCGAAAACCGCGAAACCATCAAGCGCGCGAGCGGCCAGGAATTGGACGGCTGGCTGACACCCGCCATTTCGAATGACGAAACCACCCAGCACATTCTCGCGGAAGAAGGCATCAAATATACGCTCGATATGCTGCATGATGATCAGCCGACTCCGATCACGGTGCGTAATGGCCATTTGATCAGCATTCCCTATTCGCTCGAAATCAACGATGTTCCGCTGCTGGTCATGCGCAATACGCCGCCTGAACGCTTCGCCGCAATCTGCAAGGCTCAATTCGATCAGCTTTACGAAGAAGGTGCTGAAAGCGGCACGGTGATGTGCATGCCCTTGCACCCATTCCTGATCGGCCAGCCGCATCGCATCAGCGCTTTGGATGATGTGCTCCGCCACGTGTTGGCTCATGACAAGGTCTGGCTGGCAACGGGGCGGGAAATCGCTGCGTGGTATACGGAACATCATCTGGCGGAAGCGCAATCCTGGATCGGAGCGGGGACACCATGAAGGGCTTGCCTGAAGACTATCTGCACTATCCCGCACGTCGGCGCGGCATGGATCATGAAATCTATCCCTTCCGCGCGCTACCACAGACGAAGCGAATAACCTGGCCGAATGATGCGCGTATCGCGCTTTGCATCGCCGTGCATATGGGCCATTTCCCGTTGGATATGCCGCTCAAGCCCTTCATCGCGCCGGGGGGCATGGAACGGCCCTATCCTTCCTATTGGGATTACACACTACGCGATTACGGCAATCGCATTGGCGTTTACCGGCTGATGAAATCACTCGCCGCGCGCAGCCTGCCTGCCACGGCCTTGCTCAGTGCCGTGTTGGCGCGCCGCTATCCGGTGCTGATGGATGATCTTGCCGCGGCGCATTGGGAAATTGCCTGTGCTGGCTTCGATATGGGGCGGCTGCATCATAGCAATGTGCCGCTGGATGAAGAACGCGCCACAGTGCAGGAAGCCACGGCCCTGCTGCGCAGCCGCTTCGGTGCTTCGGTTCGCGGCTGGCATTCCCCGGCGCATTCTGAATCAGGCCATACGCTGCGCTTGGTTGCGGAAGCCGGCTACAGCTTCACTACTGGCTGGGCGAATGATGATATGCCCTATGTCATGACCACCGATGCTGGCAGGCTTATCTGCATGCCGCTGTCACAGGATTTGTCGGATCAGCGCATGCTGCATCAGCAGCATTTGCCGACCGAGGATTTCACCAGCGCCATCCTAGCAGCGCATGACACGTTGGACCGCGAAGCTGAGGCCGCCGGCAGCGGGCGCATTCTGGTGGTGCCCATCACCCCATGGCTGATGGGCGTGCCGCATCGCATCCGCGCCTTCAACACAATGCTGGATGGCATCATAGCACGCGGCAATATCTGGCCCGCCACCATGGGCCAAATCGCGGATCACTGGCGCGCACAAAACCCAAACTAATCCTTGGGCGCCCCCATGGCATAGGGTTTCAGCGCCGCATTAATCATGGCGTGGGTCGGAGTGGGTACGCCCAGCTCCCGCCCGAGAGCGACAACCTTGCCCGACAACCACGGCAATTCAATCCGATTGCCGCGGATCAAGTCCACCGCCATGGAAGCGCGCATGCCAGCCGGCGCGCCCATGGTGAATTTCATGCTTCGTTCCAGCACATCATCCGGCAACCAAACGCCCTTGGCGCGGGCGAGGGCAATCACTTCTTCAAATCCGGCGCGAAAATAGGGCGCGATATCGGGGTCATCGCGCAATTCACCAAGCGGGCGACGCGTCAGCGCCGTCATGCCGGAATTCGTCGCCAGGATAATGAATTTCAGCCAAAGCTCCGTCAGGATACGATCGCTCAGCGTCGCGTCAAAACCGGCGCGCTGGCACCATTCCAGAAATGTCTTGCCGCGGGCCGAAATACCGCCATCCAATTCGCCAAAAGCCAGGCGCATGAAGGTCCCGGTCTGACGAATCACGCCAGGTGCATCAATGGTGGTGCTGATTTGCGCGACACCACCCATTACCGCTTGCGCGCCCAGAATGGGGATCAATCTTTCGCTCGCATCAATGCCATTTTGCAACGGCAGTACGGCGGTAGCGGGACCGACCATAGGACGAATGGCCTCACCGGCAGCCTCCACATCCCATAGCTTCACACAGAACATCACCAGATCCACCGGCCCGATGCTGGCCGAATTATCAGTGGCCTTGGTCGGCACCAGATGGGTTTCGCCTCGGCCGCCCGTGATGCGCAAACCGTCTCGCTGCATCGCTGCCAGATGCGCCCCACGGGCGATGAAGGTCACATCCGCGCCGGCCTTGGCCATGGCTGCGCCGAAACCACCACCAACACCACCTGTACCCATCACTGCTATGCGCATCACCAATCTCCTGGTTGCCAGTTCATCCTATCCTCATGCTTCCTGTCTGTCATGTTGTCCGCTGCGCCTAAGGTCTCGAACTCGCTTCGGTTTCCTGTCATAGTGGGTCGAGATCATCCACGACGGCAGCAGCAGCATGGCCTTCACGCAGACCATTGGCACCACGCATTATGTCTTCCCCGATCTAAAGACATTGCTGGCGCGTGCGACGCCCTTCCGGTCCGGTGATGCGCTGGCGGGTGTAGCCGCCGAAAACGCTGAGGAACGCATTGCCGCACAGCGCGCCTTGGCGGATGTGCCGGTCCGGCATTTCCTGTCTGAAAGCGTGATCCCCTACGAGGCAGATGAAGTCACGCGATTGATCCAGGATAGCCACGACAGGGCGGCCTTCGCGCCGATCAGTAGCCTGACGGTTGGCGGCTTGCGTGATTGGTTGCTTTCTGATGCTGCCAATAGTGCAACACTCGCTGCCTTGGCGCCGGGGCTGACACCGGAAATGGTTGCGGCGACGTCCAAGATCATGCGCGCGTCGGATTTGATTACCGTTGCGGCGAAATGCGTGAATGTCGCGCGGTTTCGCAATACCATCGGCCTTCAGGGGCGGCTTTCGATACGTCTGCAACCCAATCACCCAACGGATGATCCTCGCGGCATTGCGGCTGCCACCTTGGATGGGCTTTTGCTTGGCGCCGGTGATGCGGTGATCGGCGTCAACCCCGCGACCGATAATGTAGAAGCGGTGCTGCGCATTCTGGA
>JADCGG010000202.1 GCA_020249125.1 Roseomonas sp.
GCCGCGCTCGGCGCGGCATGGCTGCGCGCGGCGGCGCATTTTTCCAAGCCCTTCACCCCCGGCGCGGCGCCCGCGCATGACAGCACCGCTGCGCCGCCGCGGGCCGAGACCCCTGCCGCTCCATCTGGGGCTGGCGGGGCTCAGGGCGCTGGTGGCGGGGGGAATGCTACCCGGGATGCCATGGCCGAGCGTATCGCCACCCTGGAACGCCGGCTTGCCGATCTCGAAAGCGGGGCAGGCGGAGCTGGCGCGCATCAGCGCCGCCCTCGCCAGCGCCGGCCACGCGCCTGAGGCGTTTCGCGCCGCCGTTCTGAACCGGCTGTTGCGGGCGGACCGTGCCCTGGTGGCGGGATTGGCGGCCTATCGCCGCCACCCGTTTCAGCGGGAAGCCGCGCCCATGCCGGCGATCTGGGCCGAGGAAGACAGCAAGCTATTGGATTATGGCGGGCAGGGGCCTGCGGTGGTGTTTGTGCCTTCCCTGGTGAACCGCGCCTATGTGCTTGATTTAATGCCGGAAGCTTCGCTGCTGCGTTGGCTGCCGGGGCAGGGGTTTCGCACCTTGTTGCTCGATTGGGGTTGGCCGGGGGAAGCCGAACGGCACTTCACCCTGACCGACTACATTGCGGGCCGGCTGGAACGCGCGCTGATGGCAGCACCCGGCCCGGTGATCCTGGCCGGCTATTGCATGGGGGGCTTGCTCGGGCTGGCGCTGGCGTTGCGGCGGCCTGATCTGGTGCGCGGCCTGGCTTTGCTGGCGACCCCTTGGGATTTCCACGCCGGGCCGGAAGGCGAGGCCCGCGCCCGCGCCGCCGCCGCCGCCCTGCCGGGGCTGGAGGCGCTGATGGAACCCACCGGCGCGCTGCCGGTGGATGTGCTGCAAACCCTGTTTGCCAGCCTTGACCCCTTTGGCATTGCTGAGAAATTTCGTGGTTTTTCCCGGTTGGATCAGGCTTCCCCCGCCGCACGGCGCTTTGTCGCGCTGGAAGACTGGCTGAATGATGGCGTGCCGCTGGCCGCCCCGGTGGCGCGGCAATGCATAGGCGGCTGGTATGGCCGGAATGAACCGGCGGGGCTGGCCTGGCGCGTGGCGGGGCAGGTGGTGGACCCCGCGCTGTGGCAAGGCCCGGCCTTTGCCGCCATCCCGCATCGGGACCGGATTGTGCCGCCCGCGTCTGCCCTTGCGCTGACCGCGCGGTTGCGGCAGGTCAAGCTGCATATGGCCCCGGCGGGGCATATCGGCATGGTCGCCGGCATTTCCGCCGAAACCGCGCTATGGCAGCCGTTGCGCGACTGGTTGCGTGGTTTGTGTTAAGAAGCCTGCAAATCATGTATCTGAGGAAGGATACCAGCCCATGACCGAAATCGTCATCGCTTCCGCCGCCCGCACGCCGGTTGGCGCCTTTAACGGGGCTTTTGCCTCCATGTCCGCGCATGCGCTGGGCACCATTGCCATCAAGGCCGCCATGGAACGCGCCCGGATTGAGGGCGCCGAGGTGGATGAGGTAATCCTGGGCCAAATCCTGGCCGCTGGCGCGGGGCAGAACCCGGCGCGGCAGGCTTCGGTGAATGCCGGCATTCCAGTGGAACACACCGCCTTCGGCATCAATCAACTTTGCGGTTCGGGCCTGCGTTCCGTTGCCTTGGCGGCGCAGCAGATTGCGACCGGCGATGCGCGCATTGTCATTGCGGGTGGGCAGGAAAGCATGACCCAGGCGCCGCATGCGCAGCAGCTTCGCGCTGGGCAGAAGATGGGCGATCTGGCGCTGGTGGATACCATGCTGCGCGATGGCCTGCTGGATGCCTTCCACGGCTATCACATGGGCAACACCGCCGAGAATGTGGCGCGGCAATTCCAGATCACGCGCGATGAACAGGATCAATTCGCTTTCAATTCGCAGCGCAAGGCGGGCGAGGCGATGGCGGCGGGCCGCTTCGCCGATGAAATCACACCCGTGACGGTGAAGGGCCGCAAGGGCGATGTGGTGGTATCCGCCGATGAATATCCGAAGCCGGATACGACAATGGAAATTCTCGGCAAGCTGCGCCCGGCCTTCGCCAAGGATGGTTCCGTGACGGCGGGCAATGCTTCCGGGATCAATGACGGCGCGGCAGCCGTGGTGGTGATGACGGCGGCGGAAGCGGCCAAGCGTGGCCTTACGCCGCTGGCGCGCATTGTCTCCTGGGCGACGGCGGGCGTTGATCCTTCCATCATGGGTACCGGCCCCATCCCGGCTTCGCGCAAGGCTTTGGCCAAGGCGGGCTGGAAGATTGATGATCTGGACTTGATTGAAGCCAATGAAGCCTTCGCCGCGCAGGCCATTGCCGTGAACAAGGATCTTGGCTGGGATAGCAGCAAGGTGAATGTGAATGGCGGCGCCATCGCGATTGGCCACCCGATCGGCGCTTCCGGCGCCCGCGTGCTGACGACGCTGTTGTTTGAGATGCAAAAGCGCAACGCGAAGAAGGCACTCGCCACGCTTTGCATCGGCGGCGGCATGGGTGTGGCCATGTGCCTGGAACGTTGATCCGCGTTCACTGCGTCTGACGCAAAAAGGGCTCGCCGGTGTGATGCCGGCGAGCCCTTTTCATGTGTGCGGGTGTTGTTGGTTCAGAATTTCGCCACGGCTTCGGCAATGGCGCGGCCCACATCTTCCGTGCCGGCCTGCCCGCCCATATCGCGCGTGCGCGGGCCGCCTTCCGCCAGCAGCTTTTCAATCACCGCCAGGATGGCATCGGCGGCCTGTTTTTCGCCGAGGTGTTCCAGCATGATCGCGCCGGACCAGATCTGCCCGATTGGGTTGCAGATGAATTTCCCGGCGATATCCGGCGCGCTGCCATGCACGGGTTCGAACATGGAAGGAAAGTGCTTTTCGGGATTGATATTGGCGCTGGCCGCAATGCCGATGGAACCCGCCACCGCCGGCCCAAGATCAGACAAAATATCGCCGAACAAATTGGATCCCACCACCACATCAAACCAATCCGGATGCTGTACGAAATGCGCGCAGAGGATATCAATATGGAATTGATCCGTCGTGATGCCCGGATAATTCTTCGCCATTTCGGCAAAGCGTTCATCCCAATAGGGCATGGTGAAAGTGATGCCATTGGATTTCGTGGCGCTGGTTACCTTCTTGCGCGCTCTGGTCTTGGCCAGTTCAAAGGCATAGCGCAGCACGCGATCCACCCCAACGCGGGTAAAAACGCTTTCCTGGGAGACGAATTCACGATCCGTCCCCACAAACATCCGCCCGCCGCTGGATGAATACTCGCCTTCGGTGTTTTCGCGCACCACAATGAAATCAATATCCTTGGGACCACGATTGGCGAGCGGCGTGGTCGCACCCGGCAGCAGGCGGCAGGGGCGCAGATTCACATATTGGTCAAAGCCGCGACGGATCGGGATTAGCAACCCCCAGAGCGAAATATGATCCGGCACGCCCGGCCAGCCCACCGCGCCCAGGAAAATACTGTCGCTATCCTTGAGGCGATCCATGCCATCATCCGGCATCATCTTGCCGGTCTTGGCGTAGGTTTCGCAGGACCAATCGTAATGCGTCAGTTCCAATTCAAAACCGAGGCGCCGTGCTGCCGCATCCAGCACGCGAAGCCCCTCGGGCGTGGTTTCCTTGCCAATGCCATCCCCGGGGATGACGGCGATACGATGCTTGCGCGTGGCCATGGGTTTCTCTCCTGCCTATTATCAGGTGTCAGTCATAACGCGGGATGCGGGCTTTGCCAGCCCTGCGGATTTCAGTGTTCGGCGCTGCGCCAGGCCTTGAGCAGCCCATGCGCGACAGCCAGCAAGGCGGGCCCGATGAATAGCCCAAGAAAGCCAAAGGCGATCAAGCCGCCAAAGACGCCTAGAATGATCAGCGACAATGGCATTTCGCTGCTGCGCTTGATCAGCAAGGGCCGAACGATATTGTCGCTGCCCGAGACCATGATCAGCCCCCAAAGCCCCATGAAAATGGCCCAGGCAAGCTGGCCTTCGCTGTAAAGCCAGGCCGCTGCGCCAAGCCAGGAAACCACCACCAATGGCCCCAACACCTGGCTGATGGAAAAGATCATGGTCAGAAAGGAGAGCACCGCCACACCCGGCACGCCCGCAATGGCAAGGCCAATGCCCATCAGCGCTGCCTGGATGATGCCGGTGCCAACAATGCCCCAGGCCACGCCGCGCACCGCGCCTTCGGCGGCCGCAACCGCATTACGCCCTGTCTCACCGCCAAGGCGCGCGGCAATCTCGTTCACCTCATGCGCCAGCTTGTCGCCATTGATCCAGAAGGCAGTGGCGACAATCAGCGCGAGCAGGATTTGCATAACGCTCGCTGCTGCCGCCTGGCCGATATCCACCAAAAGGCTGGTGATGCGCCCGGCGTATGGCGCCAGCAATTCGGAAAAATCACCCTGTAAATGAAGCAGTTGCGGCCACCCATTGCTGATGGCGCCGCCAACAAACGGCAAGCCGGAAAGCCATTCCGGCGGCGCTTCCGGCAGGTTTGCCAAAACTTCCCGCCCCACCCTGGCCGCCTGGGCAATTTGCCCGCCAAGCTCCGGCGTCAGCGCCAGCGCCGGGATCGCTAGGGCGAGCACCAGCAGCAACAGCATCAGCGTAGCAGCGATGCCACGCGGGATGCCGCGGTTCACCATCGCATCCCTGAGCGGCCAGGTGCCGATGGCGATAAAGGTGCCAAAAGCAATGGCAAGGCCGAAAGGCTCCAGCACGCGAATAACGCCATAAAGCAGCAAGGCCAGCAGCAGCAAAACCGCTCCCCTTTCGGCGAGCATGGCGGTTTGCGTATGGCGCGTTGGTGACGGCCCGGGCGATTCGGCATTTGGCATGGTTGGCTCCTGCACACACCCAAGCACAGCCAGGCCCCCTGGGGAAAGCGGCCTGAGGCGTTCAGGCCTGCACGGCGCTCCGCTTGATGGCGGCGCCAGAGGCAAGGCTGTGGCGCGCCCTTACCCTTTCTTCCTGGGAAGAAATCGCCAATTCGATTTCAATCAAGGCCTGTTCAACCCTTTCGATATCAGACCTTTCGTCGCGTAATTGCATCACCAAATCAGCCGCATAATGCAGGCCAAGTGTCAGGCAACCCGTGTGCAGGCCCTTCAATCGCCCAACGACGTCCTGCACATCTTGCAGGTTTTGGGACCGGCGCAAATCACGCGCAAAGACCGCGCATTGCCCGCGAAGCGAATAGAGATAGGTCATCAACTGATCCGGCGCGATATTCAGTCGGTTCAACGTCGCCGGGGGAGGTTCCGCGATTCTTTCCCAGGCGGCGTTGAGGATCTTTTGCAGCGAACCGCGTGCCTCACGCGCATGGAAGGGCTTGACGATGTAATGGCTGATGCCAAGTGTCACTGCCTTCCTGACAGTATCCATGTCTGATGCCGCTGTTACCAAAACGAAGGGAATATCCTTGAAGCGTGGCGAAGAACGCGCGCGCTTCAACAAATCAATGCCGGAAAGCCGCGGCATCTGCACATCGCAGCAGCAGATCATGGGCGCCGGACCCATTTCCAGCTTTTCCCAGGCATCCTGCCCATCCACAGCTTCAACTACCTTCAATTCAATGAAGCTGCGCATCAGATCGGCAAGGGCCATGCGCGATACGACATCATCGTCAACAACAAGTGCTCTCATGTATCGGCCCCTTCCACGATTTCCATCAGCATCGCGCGAAAACGCGGTATCTCCCGTTTAATGGCGTCCCACTCGTTATGGTCCGCCAGTCTTTCCAGCGCTGCGCTCAATTTGACGAGATCACCTTCCGGCCAGATGAAGCCAAGGCTGCCCTTCAGGCTGTGGGAAAGCTCTGCCAGCGCGCGCAGATCCTGTTTGGCATGGGCGGCATCAAGTGCCTGGATGCGAAGCGGAAGGTCCTCTCGAAGGGCGTGTTTCAGACGTTCCTTGAGGTTGACCGCATCGTCCTGCCCCGATTTGATGCGACCTGAGGGCTTGGCGTCCTGGGCTGTGGTGGATTCTGATGGGGCCCCCCCGAAAATCCGCGTCAATTCTTCATCATGATCGCGCAAGAGCGGCAGAAGCTTCGCACCCTCGGCCAGCCGCGCTTCCATCACCCTTGTCAGGCTTTGATGGAGTAGCGCTTCGTCAACCGGTTTGACCAGAAAATCATTCGCGCCACAGGACAGATAGAATTGTCGGTTGTCATCCCCGGCATTGGCCGTCAGCATGGTGATATGAATTTTCGGATTGGGAATGTGGAATTTTCCATCGCCCCCGGAACGGATCAGGCGGATCGCCGTGGCGCCATCTATTTCCGGCATGCGCCCATCCATCAGGATCAGATCAAAGTTGCGAAGCGGCAGGGCTTCCAGCGCTTTGCGTCCATTGTCCACAAACTCAGCCCTATGGCCCATCTCTTCCAGGAGACCTTGGATGATCAGCTGGTTTGGCACAAAATCCTCGGCACAGAGGATTTGCAGCTGATGCGTATGGGGTTGCAGTTCAACTTGGAGGCTCTTGCTCTGGTTGGTTCCCAACCTGAAGGGTAAGGTAAAGGTAAAGCAGGTTCCCTTACCAACTTGACTGGATAACTGGATTTCGCCCTGCATCAGATCAACAATCTGCTTGCAAATCGCCAGTCCAAGACCCGTGCCGCCAAAGCGCCTCGTTGTGGAAGTGTCTCCCTGGGTGAATTTTTGGAATAGCCTTGATTGTGCGTCTGGGGATATGCCGATCCCGGTATCCGAAACCACAAAGCGGATTCGACATTTTTCTCCCAGGCTTTCGTGCAGCGCTATCTTGAGTGAAACGCCGCCATGATCAGTAAACTTGATGCCATTGCCGATCAGGTTGAGCAGAATCTGCTTGATGCGCGCAGGGTCACCTTCAAGCGTATTGGGGACTTCATCATCAATGCCAACATCCACGGAGATGTTCTTGGCCTCTGCACGTTCAGCAAGCAATGCAACGCTATCGCCAACAAGATTGCGGAGCGAGAAATCTACCGATTCAAGAGCCAGCTTCCCAGCTTCGATCTTGGAAAAATCCAGGATATCATTCAACAGTTCCAGCAGAAATTCGGCATTGTTGCGTGCCAAATCAAGATGCTTGCGGGTTTTCTCCCGCAATTCCGGATCGCGCAGTGCAAGCCTTTGCATGCCGATGACAGCCGAAAGGGGCGTGCGAATCTCATGACTGACCATCGCCAGAAATTCATCCTTGGCGCGGGCGGCATTCTCAGTCGCCTCCTTGGCGGAAATGGTCTCGGCCAGGCCATTCCAGACATCCTGCTCAAGCTTCTTGCGGGTTGTGATATCCTCAATCATGCAAAGGCAGGCATTCTCGTTACCGGATGACGCAATGCGCGAAATGCCTACCTTCAGCCAAAGCCGCGTACCATCTTCACTTTCAAATTCGGTTTCCACATGGTCATCGCCATGCTCGCTGCCCTCACCCCATACGGTCTCTATGAAGAAATCATAAGCCTGTTTGTCGGACAGGATGCGCGAAACAGGCTCCCCCACCAGGCTTGCCATTGGGGTTGCCAGAATTTCAGTGAGTTTCGGATTTGCCTGTGTAATACAGCCTTTCGCCACCATCATCAGCCCCAGCGGGACGGAATCGAATAAGGCCCGGTCCTGTTGCAGCAGATTGACGAAAGTTTGAAAGCGCGCCCTGGCCGCCAGCTGTTCTTGGCCGTGGCTGCTGGTAGTGATGTCTTCAAGACTGGCGATCACAAGTCGCCCGGGGTGGGACTCATGCAAACGGCCGATGAACAACACAAGCTGGACGCCCGCCGGCGTTTTGCGCAGCAATTCGACCGGACGACATTCCCCTTGCGTCAATATGTCTTCAAGCGCGATCGCCAGTTTGCTCTGGCTCGGCTTTTTGAACAGGGCTACAAATTCAGCTTCATTCGCCGGCGCTTCAGATGGCAGCAAGTGGAGAAGGTCAATCGCCACCGCCGAGAGCTGTAATTCGTCCGTATCGGCATTCCACTCCAGCCAGGCACGGCCTTCCGAGGCAGGCATGGGTTCAGCGGGCGGGTACTGTGACAAGGTGATGGTCATGGGTCTGACTGCCTAACCGAATGACATCAACAAAGGATTGAGAAGGGTGGAGCGCGAACCTTCTTTGATAAGCAGCCTGCAATTCAGCGCTTTTCGGGATAGGACGCTGGGGCAGATCAAGGGCGCGTTGTTCATGCAGTGGGATCGACAATTTTTGTGGGGAGTTGAAGCCTATTCAGGCAAAGGTGAAGTAAGCTTTAAGGACAGGCAGCAGCCCCCGTTAAGGCTACCCGAAGCCCAACAGTCTTGCGGCTTGACGTATTGCCAGCCCGGCGCAACGCTAATCTTTCATCAACCTCCGGAGGATATCGGGTATGGTTCGGTCCAAGGCGCTGCTTCTTGCAGCCGGCTTGCTGGTGTTATGGGCGGCGCCCTCTCAGGCCCAACGCAACCTGACCATCGGCGCGCAATCCGCCCCGTCGGGCATGGACCCGCATTACCATTCCTCCAATCCCAATAACGCCATCCTGCGGCAGATTTTCGAAACCCTGGTGGATTTCGATACCTCTGGCCGCCTGGTGCCACGCCTTGCGGAATCCTGGCGCGCGATTGATGACCTCACCTGGGAATTCAGGCTACGCGATGGCGTGAAATTCCACGATGGCACGCCCTTCACTGCCGAGGATATCGCCTTTTCCTATGCGCGTGTGCCGACCATCACGAATAGCCCCGGCCCCTTCACGCCTTTCGTGCGCAGCATCGCCGCCATTGAGATCCCGGAACCGCGCCGTGTCCTGATCCGGACCAGGGAACCCAATCCCTTTCTGGATTGGGACCTGTCGAATATCATGATCCTGTCCCGGACCCTGCACGCCAATGCGACGCTCGGGGATTTCAATGCGGGCCGCGCCATGATCGGCACCGGCGCCTTTCGCCATGTCAGCTATACGCAGGGCGAAAGGCATGAAATCACCCGCAACCCCAATTATTGGGGTGAAGCCCAGCCTTGGGAACGCGTGGTAACGCGCTTCATCAGCAATCCCGGGGCGCGCGTGGCAACGCTGCTGTCCGGCGATGTTGATCTGATTGATTTTGTGCCCGTGCAGGATGTGCAGCGCCTGACAAATGATGCGCGCCTGGCGGTTTTCGGCGTGGCCAGCAATGGCACCGCCTATCTTTTTCCCGATGCGGCGCGTGACCCTTCACCCTTCGTCACCGACAAGCAGGGCCGCGTTCTGGAACGCAACCCCTTGCGCGATGCGCGGGTGCGCCGTGCGCTCTCCCTTGCCATCAATCGCCAAGCCATTGTGGACCGCCTGCTGATGGGCCAGGGCATGCCAGCGGAACAATTTGCTGCGCCGGCCGTTACAGACCGTGCGCCCAATATGCCGCCGCCACGCTATGATTTGGATCAGGCGCGCGCGCTGTTGCGGGAAGCGGGCTATCCGGATGGTTTCCGCATCACCATCCACAGCCCCAATGGATGGTTCGCATCGGATACAGATGTGGCGCAGGCCATCGCCCAGGGCTGGACACGGCTTGGCATTGAAACCCGTGTTGAGGTGTTGCCGCCCGCCAATCTTTTCACCCGTGCCACGGCGCGGGAATTTTCGATGTTCATGACCACCTATACCTCCTCCATCGCGGCCAATACGCTGCGTCAGGTATTGATGACACGCAACAGCGAAACCGGTGCAGGCCCGTTCAATCGCCAGCATTATTCAAACCCGGCGATGGATGCGCCGCTGGCCGAGGCTTTGCGCACCATGGACACCACGCGCCGCAATACACTAACCGCTGAGGCGATGCGGATCGGCATCGAAGATGGCGGCGTTATTCCCATTTTCTATCTCAAGGTTTCCTGGGCAGGGCTCAGGAACAAGGTGAAATATGATGCCTCGCCTTCCTGGTACACCAATGCGCTGCTGGCGAGCCCGCCCTGACACAATACGATACACACGCAAAGGAAAGACTGATCAGCATGGCCGATAAGGAAGCCATGGCGCGGATCGCCGCCGCCATTGATGCGAATTTTGACAAGCAGGTGCAGTTCCTGGCGGAGCTGGTGCGCTTCCCAAGCCTGCGTGGCCGGGAAGCGCCCTTGCAGGATTGGTTCGCGCGCCAAATGGCCGCGCGCGGCTATGCGGTGGACCGCTACACTCTGGCCGATGTGCCGATGCATCCGAAAATGGCGCCCATGGTGGAATGTGATCCCGCCGGCAGTGTGCAAGTTGTGGCGGCTTATCGCGCGAAGAACCCAACAGGCCGCAGCCTGATCCTGCAAGGCCATATTGATGTGGTGCCCGAAGGCCCCGCCGATATGTGGACCCACCCACCCTATGCCGCCGTGATCCGCGATGGCTGGATGTATGGCCGCGGCGCGCATGACATGAAATCAGGCGTCGCTTGCATGGTCTATGCCATGGATGCCATTCGCGATGCGGGGTTTGAACCCGCCGCCGATGTTTATGTGGAAACGGTGACCGAGGAAGAAAGCACCGGCAATGGCGCGCTTTCCACCTTGCTGCGCGGTTATCGCGCTGATGCGGCGCTGGTGCCGGAACCAACCGGCCACACCATCACGCGCAGCCAAACCGGCACCATCTGGTTTCGGCTACGGGTGCGCGGCATTCCCGTGCATGTCGCGGTGGCGCAGGATGGCAGCAACGCCATCATGTCGGCCTATGTGCTGATCCAGGCGCTTTATGCGCATACACGCAAATTGAACGAAGCCGCGCGGGCGAATCCCTGGTATGCGGACATCAAGGACCCGATCAAATTCAATCCCGGCATTATTCGCGGCGGCGATTGGGCATCTTCCACCCCCGCCTGGTGCGAGGTGGATTGCCGTATCGGCCTGGTGCCCGGCACCACGCCGGAAGAAGCCATGGCCGGCATTGAAGCGACCGTGCGCGCGGCGGCGAAGGGCGATGGCTTCCTCGCCAATAACCCGCCAGAGATCGTCTGGACCGGCTTTCAGACCGACCCTTATGTGCTGGAACCAGGCAGTGAGGCCGAGGCCGTGCTCGCCGCCGCCCATGCCTCGGTCCATGGCGGCCAACTCCCGGAACGGCGCACCACGGCGGTGAATGACACGCGCTATTACGGGCTTTATTTCGATATCCCCGGGCTTTGCTATGGCCCGAAGGGGGAGGGGGCGCATGCCTTTGATGAGCGGACCTCGATCGAGGATTTGCGCAAATGCACCCGGACCATTGCGACCTTCATCGCCGATTGGTGCGGGGTCAGGCCGCGCGATTAAACCCGCATTCAGCGCCGGGGAGGGGCTTGGCCTCAAGCCCGGCAGCGGCCATGCTCTACGGTGTGGCTGGCGCAAACCGGCTTAGTGAACCTTTGGGAGACAAAGAATGATCCGATTTACCCGCGTCCTTTCCGGCGCGGCCCTGGCGGGGTTGATGGCTTTCACCTCCATCCCGGCCATGGCGCAAGCCCCGGCGGCTGATACCATGGCCGCCATTCGTGCCCGTGGGCAGCTGATTTGCTCCACCTCGCCTTCCTCGGTTGGCTTCGCCTTGCCGGATAGTCAGGGCGTGTGGCGCGGGCTTGATGTGGATTATTGCCGCGCGGTTGCCGCCGCCATTCTGGGCGACGCCAATCGGCTCCGCATTGTCCCTTCTTCGACACAGCAGCGCTTCACCATGCTGCAATCCGGTGAAATCGACCTGCTGTCCCGCACCACAACCTGGACCCTGACGCGCGAAGCCTCGCTTGGCTTGGTGTTCGCGGGCATCAATGTCTATGACGGCCAGGGCTTCATGGTGCATCGCGATAGCGGTGTGACCTCGGCCAAGCAGCTTGATGGCGCGACGGTATGCGTTCAGCCAGGCACCACCACTGAACTCAACATGACCGATTTCTTCCGCACCAATCGGCTGCGCTTCACCCCCGTGGTGATCGAGAATATTGAGGAAATCCGGAGCGCCTTTATCAACAAGCGCTGCGATGCCTATACCACGGATGCTTCTTCGCTCGCTTCCTTCCGAGCGGCGCAAGGCAATAATGCGGATCGCTTCCTGCTGCTGCCGGAAATCATTTCCAAGGAACCGCTCGGCCCCGTGGTCCGCAAGGGTGACTGGCGCTATTTTGACGTTGTGCGTTGGGTGCATTTCGCCCTGGTGACGGCGGAAGAACTTGGCATTACGCAAGCCAATGTCGGCAGCTTTGCCAATAGCACCAACCCCGATATCCAGCGCTTCATGGGCCAAACTGGTGATCTTGGCCAGATGCTGGGGCTTGAGCGGGATTGGGCGCCGCGTGTCATTCGCGCTGTCGGGAATTACGGGGAAATCTGGGAACGCAATATGACCCCGATCGGCTTCCCGCGCAGCATCAATAATTTGTGGAGCAAGGGAGGTCTGCAATACGCGCCCCCGATGCGGTAATACCCGTCAGGGCAAAAGAAAAGGCGGTGGAAATTCCACCGCCTTTTTTCGTGCCCGATGGCCTGATCAACCAATCGTCAGGCGCTTTTCCATGATCTGCTGCTTCATGGATTTTTGCAGCTTTTCAAAGGCGCGCACTTCAATCTGGCGCACGCGTTCGCGGCTGATATTGTAGTGCTGGGAAAGTTCTTCCAGCGTGGTCGGTTCTTCCTTCAGCCGGCGTTCGATCAGGATATGCCGTTCACGCTCATTCAGCGTCTTCAGCGCGCCTCTCAGCAATTCGCGGCGGTTTGACATGTCCTGATGTTCGGCGAGTTCCTGTTCCTGGTTCTCGCTTTCATCCACCAGCCAATCCTGCCATTCGCCTTCGCCATCGGCGCGCAAAGGCGCGTTCAGGCTGTTATCGGCGGCGGCAAGGCGCCGGTTCATCGAAATCACGTCCTGTTCCGGCACCTGCAGCACATGGCTGATCTTGGCCACCTGTTCCGGCTGCAAATCGCCTTCTTCCAGGGCGGACATCTGCGCCTTCAGCCGGCGCAGGTTGAAGAAAAGCTTCTTTTGCGCCGCCGTGGTCCCCATTTTCACGAGCGACCAGGAATGCAGGATGTATTCCTGAATGGCGGCACGGATCCACCACATGGCATAGGTCGCCAGGCGGAAGCCGCGATCGGGGTCGAAGCGCTTGACCGCCTGCATCATCCCGACATTGCCTTCGGAAATCAGCTCACCCACCGGCAGGCCATAGCCGCGATAGCCCATGGCGATCTTGGCCACCAGGCGCAGATGGGAGGTCACAAGCTTATGCGCCGCCGGCTCATCGGCATTGTCGCGCCAACGCTTCGCGAGGCTGAGTTCCTCCTCAGCCGAAAGCATCGGGAATTTGCGGATTTCCTGGAGATAGCGTGAGAGGTTGCCCTCAGTCGCCATCGGAATGGCCAAAGATGATGCCATGGTTTTCATCTACCTCCTGAACCGGCCTGCGATGCCCCTAAGGCGGCATGCTGGGCTGATCATTACAAAACTGTCATCTACCTCAAAGCCCTGACTGGTCGCCTGCCCCTTATGGGGCCTTGGCCGGCCGGGTCGCGCTGGCGCCCTGAGGAATCCGACGTAAGATTAATAGCCGGAGCTGCGCAGGGATGCAAGAAAAACCGACTGAAATAGTCGGGTTACTCAGCGTTACCATCCAGTAATGTAAGTAGCGCCGCCATATCCTCCGGCAGCGGGCGTTCAAAATGCAGCGCCTCCCCGCTGATCGGGTGGCGAAAGCCAAGGCTGGCGGCGTGCAGCGCCTGGCGCGGAAAGGCGAGCAAGGCATCGCGCGCCGTGGCATCCAGGCTGCGGGCGGCGGCAGGCGTGTGGCGCAGATATACCGGATCGCCCACCAAGGGATGCCCGATATGAGCCATATGCACGCGGATTTGATGCGTCCGCCCGGTCAGCAGCCGGCAGGCCACCAGGGCGCAGGCCGTCCCCCAGGACCGCAGCACCTTATAACGCGTTATGGCGGGCTTGCCGCGTTCCACCACCGCCATGCGCTTGCGGTCCGCCGGGTGGCGGCCAATCGGGGCGTTGATTTCGCCTTCCAGCGGCTCGGGCAGGCCCCAGCACAGCGCCATATAATGCCGATCCAAATCGCGTTCGGCGAAGCTTTCGGAAAGCCGGCGCAAGGCCAATTCTGTCTTGGCCGCGACCATGACGCCCGATGTGTCCTTGTCCAACCGATGCACAATGCCGGGCCGCTTTTCCCCGCCAATGCCGGAAAGCTCATCCCCCGCATGGGCCAGTAGCGCATTGACCAGCGTGCCATCCTGATTGCCCGGCGCGGGATGCACCACCAGCCCCGCGGGCTTGTCCAGCACGATCAGGTCCGCATCCTCATGCAAGATGGTCAGCGGAATATCTTGCGGCTGCGGCAGGGCAGGGATGGCGGCGGGGATTTCCAGCGCGTAAAGCGCCCCTGGGCGAATGGCTTGCGCCGGTTCTTTCAGCGGCGCGCCATCACGGCGCGCATGGCCCTCCATAATAAGGGCCTTGACGCGGGAGCGAGAGAGAGAACCTATCGCGTCAGCAAGGAAGCGATCGGCGCGTTGGCCGGCGGCTTCGGGGGGCGCGCGAAATTCGTGGCGTTCAGCGTTCAACAAGGGGGTCTTTCGTGCGGTTTCTCAAGGCTTTGGTCATTGGCATGGGGGTGCTGATTGTGGCGGCCACCGTGGCGTTAGTGGTGCTGATCGTCCAGCGTGCGGGTGGCTCAACGGCCGCTTTCAACGCGGCAACGCTGGGGCAACCTGCAGGTACTCGCATAGCTGGCATAGCTGGGGTGGAAAAGACAATCGCCATTTGGGTGGTGCGGCCTGATGGCGAAAGGGTCTTGTTGTTTGACCCGGCACGCGGGCGCGTGGTTGGCGAAATCCGGCCCGGCGAATAGGCATGGCGCATCGCAAGCCCCATTTGCCGCAAAAGCTTTGCGCGACCTGCAACCGGCCCTTCGCCTGGCGCAAAAAATGGGAGCGTCTGTGGGATGAGGTGCGCTATTGCTCGGACGCCTGCCGCGCAGGGCGCCGGGCGGCCAGCATCCAAAAGCGCAAGGGCTGAACGCGGGAGGTTCAGCTTCGTGCCGCCGGGCGCATCATGCCAAGCAGGGCCAGAAAAAACGCTCCAAAGGCCAATTGCAGTCCAAGCAGCATGGCGGTGACGGAAGGAATGGCCACGCGCATCACCCCCGCGCCTTGAAGTGCGCCGAAATCGCGCGCCCCCCATTGCGCCAAAGCCGCAACGCCAAGCCCCAAACCAAGCAGGAAAATCGCGCCCGCCAGCAGCAAAGCTGCTTCGAGCCCGAAGCGCGTTAGCGCGCGATTGAGCCGCACCGCTTCCGGCAGCAGCCCCGTCACCGCGCCGTAAAGCCGGGCAAAGACCCAGAATTGCATGGCCTGAAAGCCCATCACCACCGCGCCCGAGGCATAGAGCAGGCTATGCACATCCAGCGTCACGCCGCCGATTGAAATCGGCCCCGGCAGCAACAGCGCCATCACCAGCGCGCCCATCCCAAACAGCGCCGCGCCGGGGTAGAAGAACAGCCAGCGTGGGCAGAAAATCAGCAAAAACCGCAAATGCCGCCAGCCATCGCGCCAGGACCGCAAATGCGGCGGGCGGGACCTTCCATCGGGGGAAAGTGTTGTCGGCACTTCGGCAATCCGCAGCCCGCGCATGGTCGCCTTCACCACCATTTCCGAGGCGAATTCCATCCCCGGCGCGCGCAATTCCAACGCCATCATGGCATCACGCGAAAAGCCACGCAGGCCGCAATGGAAATCCCGAATGGGGCTCGTGAAGAAAACACGCCCGATGGTGGAAAGCACCGGATTGCCCAAATAGCGATGCAAGGGCGGCATGGCGCCGGGTGCAATGCCGCCCTTGAAGCGATTACCCATCACCAGATCGAAGCCTTGGCGTAGCTTGGCGATGAAGGGATCAAGCGCGCTGAAATCATAGGAATCATCGCTATCGCCCATGATGACATAGCGGCCCCGCGCAGCCATGATGCCCGAAATCAGCGCAGCGCCATAGCCCTTTTCCGGCACATGGACCACCCGCGCGCCAAGACCCCGTGCAATATCCTGGCTGCCATCGCTGCTGCCATTATCGGCGATCAGCACTTCACCCGCGATGCCGCTGCGCGCCAGGAAGCCCATGGCCTTTTCGATGCAGGCCGCGAGGGTTTCCGCCTCATTCAGGCAGGGCATCAGGATGGTGAGTTCAACCACCGAAGCGTCCTTGCCAATATGTGTTGCGGTTCCTTTCTCTATCATGCTGTTGCTGTCCGGATGCCTGCTGCTGTTCTAGAGGTTCAAGGCTTGGTTGATACCTCAGCCTATCCGCGAGAGCGAGATGAAAATGGGCAAAGGCGCCGCGCTTGCCAAAGCTTGATTCTACCGGAATGATCCCCGGATGATGCAGCAAGAGACCCCCGAACCGCTCACCATGTTCGACAAAATCTGGATGCGCCATCGCGTCCTGGAACGCGAAGATGGTCAGGTTCTGCTTTATGTTGATCGTCATTTCATCCATGACGGCACCGCCCCTGCCTTTGAAATGCTGCGCAAGCGCGGCGCGGTACCCCGCGCGCCGGAGCGGATTTTCGCAACCCCGGACCATTATGCGCCAACCGATACGCGCCAGACCGCCGAAATCGCCAATACTGAATATCGCGGCATGGTCGAATCCTTGGAACGCAATGCGGCTGAATATGGCATCAGGCATTTCGGGCTAAAGGATGATCAGCAGGGCATTGTGCATGTCATTGGCCCGGAAACCGGCCTGAGCCAGCCTGGCATGCTGCTTGTATGTGGTGATAGTCATACCTCCACCCACGGCGCCTTGGGGGCGCTCGCGTTTGGCATTGGCATGACTGAGGTGGCGCATGTGCTTGCCACGCAATGCCTCTGGCAAAGGCGCCCGCGCAATATGCGCATCGCGGTCGAAGGGCAGCTTGGTTTTGGCGTCACCGCCAAGGATGTCATTTTGCATATCATCGCCACCATCGGCACCGCAGGCGCCACAGGATGCGTGATTGAATATGCAGGTTCGGCTATACGTGGGCTTTCAATGGAAGGCAGGCTAACGCTCTGCAACATGTCCATCGAAGCCGGGGCGCGGGCCGGCATGGTGGCGCCGGATGAAAAGACCTTCGCGTATCTCGCGGGAAGACCCTATGCGCCGAAGGGCGCCGAATGGGATGCGGCGCTGGCGCGTTGGCGCGCCCTGCCGAGCGATCCGGACGCGCGTTTTGATCATGAGGTGGTGATTGATGCTGCATCCATCGCGCCGATGGTGACCTGGGGCAATAGCCCGCAGGATGCGCTGCCCGCTGATGGCGTGATCCCTGATCCGATGGCCGAGCAAGACGCAGCCCGCCGTCAGGCAATGGAAGATTGCTTTGCCTATATGGGCCTTGAGGCAGGCACGCCATTGGGGAGATTGCGCATGGATCGTGTCTTCATCGGTTCCTGCACCAATGGCCGGATCGAGGATTTGCGCGCCGCCGCCGCCATCGCCAAAAACGGCAAGGTCGCGGATGGTGTGACCGCCTGGGTGGTGCCGGGCTCGGCACCGGTGAAGCGCCAGGCGGAAGCCGAAGGGCTGGATACGATTTTCAAAGCCGCGGGCTTTCAATGGCGTGAAGCGGGATGTTCCATGTGCCTTGGCACGAATGGCGAAATCGGCATGCCGGGCCAGCGCATTGCCTCAACCTCCAATCGCAATTTTCGTGGCCGGCAGGGGGCAGGGGTGCGCACGCATCTCATGAGCCCCGCCATGGCTGCTGCCGCGGCTTTGGCCGGGTATATTGTTGATATCAGGCATATGCAGGGGGCCGGATAGAAGCATCATGGAGCCCTTCATTGCCCTCAGGTCCAATGCCGTGCCCTTGGCACAGGACAATATAGATACGGATCAGATTATCCCGGCGCGCTTCCTGGCCAGACCACGCGATGATGATCACGGCATCAATTTCTTTCGTGATTTACGTTTTGATGCGGCAGGGAATGAGATTGCCGAATTTCCGCTTAACCGGCCTGGCTGGCGCGATGCGCGCATTATTCTGGGTGGGCGCAATTTTGCCTGTGGCTCATCGCGCGAAAATGCGGTTTGGGCGCTGCATGGCTGGGGCGCGCGGGCGGTGATTGCGCTATCCTTCGGCGATATCTTCGCGATCAATGCCGTTAAGAATGGCGTTCTGCCTATCATCCTTCCCGCCGAGGCGGTCTCCGCGCTAATGGCGACCAGCATCGCCGATCCCGCAGCGGAAATCGCGATTGATTTACCAGCACAGACCGTCACTGCGCCGGATGGCACGGTGCATCGCTTTGAAATTGATCCCTTCGCCAAGCGTAGCCTCTTGGAGGGCCTGGATGAATTGGCCTTCACCCTAACGCATGAGCAAGACATCGCCGCCTTTGAACGGCGCTTTGGCCGGGATAATTTCTGAGCCTGACCGAGAAAAGACACAGCAAAAACTGGGGAGGAAAACCATGATCAAACTAATCAATCGCCGCACGTTACTTACCGCCACGCTGGCCGCACCTTGGGTGAGCGGGGCTTCGCACGCGCAGGGGGATTGGCCCAATCGGCCGATACGCTGGCTGGTTGCCTTTGCGGCCGGCGGTGCTGCCGATACCGCTGCACGCTCACTCGCCGCAGATATGCAGGAAGCGCTGGGGCAGAATATTGTCATTGAAAACCGTACTGGTGGGAACGCCATCATTGCCGCCAATGCACTGCTGCAGGCACCGCGTGATGGCTATACGTTTCTGGTGGATGCAGCCAATCAGCTGACCAATCCCGCGCTGATGCGCGACATCCCCTTTGATTACGCAACTGCCTTTACCCCCACCACCCTGATTTCGGTCTTTCCGCAAGTGATTGCGGTGAAGCATGATTTTCCAGCGAAGGACATCAAGGAATTCATCGCGGTTGCCAAGGCGCGGCCCGGCACCATCACCGTCGGCACGCCACCGGCGGCGGGCATGGCGCATCTGGCACTAGCCGCTTTTGAAAAACGCGCGGACATCAGGCTTGTACATGCGCCTTATCGTGGCGGTGCGGATGCTGCGCGTGATTTATTGGCGGGTAGCATTGATGCCGTGCTCATTACCTCATCTTCGGTGCGCCCCCCCGTGCAGGCGGGCCGTGCGCGTATTCTGGCGGTGACCAGCCTTGAACGCATCGCGATGCTGCCGGATGTGCCAACCCTAGCGGAATCCGGTTTTCCGGGTTTTGACATGAATGACTGGAACGGGCTTTTCGCTGGCGCAGGTACGCCAAGTACAGTGATTGAACGGATGGCCGCCGTGGCAGCCGTTTCGGCCAAATCGGCAGCGGTACGTGCACGCATGGACCCTGCGGGTGCCATCATGATAGGCAATGCGCCGGGTGTTTTCGCGCGATGGCTCACGGAACAGCGTCAGGGCGCGCTTGAGGTGATTCGCGACGCCGGGATCACGCTTGGGTAAAGGCAGGCCGCACACATCGCCGGTTCGATCCGCCTTCCCCTGAGCCTGAAACGCGGTTTCTTCCGCCCATCGCTTGCGGGGATCATGCACTAAAACTATGTCCGTGTTGTTGGGGGCAAGGCGTTCATTGCCGATACCCCTCGCCAATAGGAGTAGCCGCCTTGGATCAGGAAGACGTGCCGCTGGAAGGGCAAATTCGCGAAAAGCTGGTGCGCACCAAGGAGCGCTGGGCGGAAGAAGGCCGCCTGCTGACCGGCACCACTGCCGATCCGGCGCGGGATCGCCTGCCGCCTGGGCAGACGCTTGTGAAGGATTGGCCGGTGCTTGATCTTGGCGTGCAGCCCGATGTCAGCACAGCGAAGTTTCGGCTCAGGCTTGAGGGCTTGGTGGAAAATCGCCTCGCCGTTGATTGGGAAGGCTTCATGGCGCTGCCGCAAACCGACATGGTTTGCGATGTCCACTGTGTCACGCAATGGAGCCGGTATGACAATCGCTTCACCGGTGTGCGTACCGCAACCTTGTTGGAAATGGCGCGCCCGCGCCCCGAAGCGCGTTTTGTGTCCATGACATCCTATGATGGCTACACCACCAACCTGACGCTGGCGGATTTCGCCGCTGCTGATGTGATGATCGCGCATTCCTGGGAAGGTGCGCCGCTGTCGCGCCAGCATGGCGGCCCGGCGCGGCTGGTGCTGCCGCGGCTTTACTTCTGGAAAAGCCCGAAATGGCTGACGCGCATAGAATTGCTGGCGGAAGATCGCCCCGGCTTTTGGGAGGTGCGTGGCTATCACAATCAAGGCGATCCCTGGCTTGAGGAACGCTATGCCTGAAGCCCCGCGCCGTGCCCTTTTGGCTCTGCCGCTGATGGCCGCTGCCCCCGCCCCCGTTACCGCCTGGGATTTCCGTTTCCCGGCCCTTGAAGGCGGCGAACATGTGCTGGCCGCCTGGCGTGGCCGGGTCTTGCTCGTTGTGAATACCGCATCCTTTTGCGGCTTCACGCAGCAATATGCCGCGCTGCAACGCCTGTATGAAGCGCATGAAGGCGCGGGACTGGTGGTGCTCGGCGTGCCTTCCAATGACTTCAATCAGGAAAGCCAGGATGGCCGCAAGATCAGGGAATTCTGTGATGCGCAATTCGGCATCACCTTCCCGATGGCCGCACTTTCCCTCGTGCGAGGGCCTGAGGCGCATCCCTTCTATCGCTGGGCGGCAACACTGGCCGGTGGCGAGCCGCGCTGGAATTTCCATAAATATCTAGTCTCGCGCGATGGGCGGCAGGTGCAGGGCTTTCCCACGCGGATTGACCCGGCCTCTCCCACCCTGAAGCGCGCTCTGGAGCAGGCTTTGGCGGCGGCGGCCCCCAACAGTTGAGGGCTTTCGAGGCTTAATCCACATCGGATTGAAATTAATTTGGTTTAGCAGTAATAAAAAAACTCGCGTATTGGTAGTGAACTCCTGTAAGTTTCCCGCATGACGAGACGAGCCCCCTTCCGCCTGACCAGTTCCTTCCGGCTGCCATCCAGTGGCAGAGGGCTACGCAGACCCCTTTGGCTGCTGCTGGTGGCCCTGCTGCTTGCCCCGGTCATGCTCAAACCCGCCTTGGCCCAGAGTGAAGCGCCCATACGCATGCGCATCGTGGGCGGGCTGGCCGATGTCAGCCAATATGTCCGCTATGAGGAACCCTTCTGGCGAGAGCGCATCGCCCAAGCGACCAATGGCCGTATTGTCGCGGAAATCGCGCCTTTCGATCGCAGCGGCATCCGCGGACAGGAGATGCTTTCGCTCATGCGGCTTGGCGTGGTTTCCTTCGGTACAGCCTTGCTTGCGGTGGTGAGTACCGAGGAGCCCGAGTTCAACGCTATAGACCTGCCTGCCGTGAATCCCGATATCGGCGCGCTTCGCCGATCAGTGACTGCGTTTCGTGGGCATTTGAGCGAGACCTTGCGGGATCGGTACGATGTCGAATTGCTTGGCCTTTACGTCTATCCGGCACAGGTCGTTTTCTGCCGCCGTCCCTTTTCCAGCTTGGCCGATCTTGCCGGACGGCGCATTCGCACATCCTCGGTCGGACAATCGGAAATGTTCACCGCGCTTGGTGCGACGCCTGTCGTGATTCCCTTTGCGGAGATCGTCTCCGCAATCAGGTCAGGCGTCGTGGAATGTGCCGTGACGGGAACATTATCCGGCAATGATATCGGCCTGCATGAGGTGACAACCCATGTGCATGGCATGGCGATCACCTGGGGGCTTTCCATTTTTGGTGCCAATCTCGGCACATGGAATGCGCTGCCGGAATGGGCGCGCGATACCATCCGGGACGAGGTTACCAAGCTTGAAGCCGATATCTGGGACGCCGCTGATCGTGAAACGGGAGAGGGCCTTGCCTGCAATGCCGGCCAGCCAAGCTGCCAGAATGGCCGCCGTGGGACCATGGTAATCGTACCGGTTACCGAAGCCGATGAACAACGGCGCCGCCAATTGCTGACCGATAGCGTCTTGCCCGGTTGGGTGCGGCGCTGTGGCGCGGAATGCGTGGATGCATGGAACAAGACCCTCGCCCCGGTACTTGGCGTAAGGGCACGGCCCGAGTAGCGCCGTGTTTTCCACGCGCTTCCTTCGGCATGCGCTTCTTTTTGCTGCGCTGACGCTACTTTTGGCACAAACTGCAGCGACTGCCCTGTTGGTCAACC
>JADCGG010000203.1 GCA_020249125.1 Roseomonas sp.
ATGCGACATTGGCCGCACTTTACCTGCTGGCACTGGGGCTTGGTGTGGCGCTGATTTCGATGGGCGGCGGTGCCGGGGATTTGAAGCATATCCTGTTCGGCAGCGTGCTCGGCGTGGATGATGCGGCGCTGCTGCTGATGGCGGGCGTCGCGACGCTGACGCTGGTGAGCCTTGCGATCGGGTGGCGGCCCTTGGTGCTGGAATGTTTTGACCCGGCCTTTGCGGCGGCGACGGGCGCGCGCGGCGGGTTTTGGCATTTGGTGTTCATGGCGCTTGTGGTGCTGAACATGCTCTCGGCCTTTTTGGCACTGGGCACGCTGATGGCGGTGGGTTTGATGATGCTGCCCGCCATTGCCGCGCGGCATTGGGCGGCGGAAATCAGCGGCATGGTCTATGCGGCTTCCGGCATTGCAGTGGTGGCAAGCGTGATTGGCTTGTTGCTGTCCTATCACGCGGATCTGCCCACCGGCCCCGCCATTGTGCTGGTGGCGGGGCTGGCCTGGGCGATATCCGTCCTGTTCGGCCCGGTGGATGGCCTGGCGCAGCGCTTCATCAGGCGGCGGCATTTGGCGGGGTGAGCCGGTCTCGCTTGACCTTGGCCTGATCCGGTTTCAGCCTTCCCCCAAAGCCACACAGACAAGCGTGGCAAGAAGGGGAGATCGCTGCCATGGCCGATTTGCGTCTGACACGCCGTGCCGCCTTGGGCCTTCTGGCCGCGCCGGCTTTGGCCCATGCGCAGAGCGCCGATGTTTGGCCATCGCGCAGCATTCGTCTGGTGGTGCCCTTCGGCCCCGGCGGTCCCACCGATGTCATGGCGCGCGTCATTGCACCTGGGCTTGCGGCGGCGCTTGGCCGGCCGGTAGTGGTGGAAAACCGCCCTGGCGCCAGCGGCAATGTCGGCATTGCCCATGCGGCACGCAGCGCGCCCGATGGCTATACGCTTCTGGTGACTTCCACCGGTTTCGTCGTGAACCCAACGCTGTTTCGCAACCCCGGCTATGACATCACCAAGGATTTCGCACCGATCACGGAATTGGGAGCTTCCCCCAATAC
The DNA here is from genome assembly GCA_020249125.1 of Roseomonas sp. Classification (GTDB taxonomy): domain Bacteria; phylum Pseudomonadota; class Alphaproteobacteria; order Acetobacterales; family Acetobacteraceae; genus Neoroseomonas. Next base: position 1,054 of record JADCGG010000203.1, read on the forward strand.
CATCCTGACGAAACCTGATAACGGCATCACCTCAGTTGCTGATCTTGTGGCGCGCGCCAAGGCGACGCCGGGCGGGCTCAATATCGCCAATCCGGGGCTTGGGTCCACGCCGCATCTGACCGCGGAATTGTTGCGACTTCGCACCGGGATTGAATTGGTGCAGGTCACGCATCAAAGCGCGGCGCAGGCGGTGCAAGCCGTGCTTGCCGGCACCACGCCAATTGGGGTGGCCGCGCTGCCGCCGGCGCATGCGCTGATCAAGGCCGGCACCTTGCGCGCCTTGGCCATTACCGGGGAGCAGCGCTGGCATGATCTGCCCGATCTGCCGACGATGGTGGAGCTTGGCTATGAAGGCTTTGTCTCGGAAACCTTCCAGGGCCTGCTGGCACCTGCCGGCACGCCGCAACCCATTCTGGATCGCTGCGCGCAAGTGGCGATTGCGCTGCTGAATGAGGCCGAGACCCGCAACCGATTGCTTGGTGCCGGTTTCACGCTGAATGCGCGCGGGCCTGAGGGCCTCGCACAACGCATTGCGCGCGAAGTGCCGCTTTGGCGCGATGTGATCGAAAAGGCGGGGATCCCGCGGGAATGATCTCACCCAGCCTTCGCCTGTAGCTGCAAGAGTTCCGCCAGAAAACGCTCCGCCGCCAAAGCCGGCGGCCAGGGGCGCCAGGGCTCCCCCCCATAGCGCTCGGCCAACGGATCGCGCGCCAAAAGCGCCGCGCGAATACCCAGCGTTTCGCGCATTTCCGCTTCCGTCCACCCGGCGACATGCACCGCTTCCGCCGCTGCGGCGGCGATATCGGCGGCCTTATGGGCGCGCTTGTCATCCACCCCCCAGGCCGGCAGGCGATAGCGCAACGCCACCACCGCTGAAAGGCTTGCTTGCAGCGTGGCGAAACGCTCCCCCAAAAAGGGCTTGAGCGGTGAGATGCAATCGAAATTGATCAAACCCTCATCCGCATCATGCAGCAATTCGCGTAATTCTTCCTCTGGCGTCAGCCAATTTCGCGTACGCTGGCGGCGGAGCTGCAGTACGAAAAGCGCATGCTGCGCGACGGAAAGCGGTTCTGGCCAAATGGAATGCCCGCCCCAGCGAAAGGTGCGGGCAAGCCCCGTTGCCAAATCCTCATCCGTCCAGTCGAAGGGCGTGGGCGACAGCAAATCCAACCGCCGCCCTGATGGCAGGCGCACCCAGGCGCGTTCGGGGCTGGGTGCGGCCATGTTCAATAGGTCGCGAAGACGCGCCTTATGCCATCATTATCCAGCCCCTTGGTCAGCGCGAGTGAGAGCAGGATGCGTGCCTTTTGCGGGGTCAGATTATCGGCACTGATAAAACCGGATTTGTCGCCGCGCTGGGTGCGGAAAGTGCGCCCGGAACCGGCGCGGCTGGAAAGCACCAGCTTCACACCCGCCGCCACCGCCGCTTCGCCGGCCTTCACCATGGCGGGTGTGATGTAGCCAGGCGCGAAGCCTGCCGTGACAATGCCCTTGGCACCGGCAGCGACAAAGGCATCAATCGCCGCGCCATCCGCGCCCGCATAGCAATAGGCGATGTCCACGCGCGGCAGCGCATCAAGCCCGCGCACATCAAATTCCGTCTCAGGCGCGATCTTGCGGATGGGCTTTCGGTACCAGGCGATCATATCGCCATCGGCATGACCAAGGGCGCCGAAATCCGCCGTGCGGAAGGTTTGCATGCGGAGTGTGGAGGTTTTCGTCACATCGCGCGCCGCCTGAATTTCATCATTCAGCAGCACCAGCGCGCCCAAGCCCCGCGCGCCTGGATCGGCGGCGACTCGGATGGCATTGACGATATTCATCGGCCCATCGCCGGAAAGCGCGGATGCCGGTCGCTGCGCGCCCACCAGCACGACAGGGATGGAAATCTTCAGCGTGAGCGAAAGGAAATAGGCAGTTTCCTCCAGACTCGCAGTGCCGTGTGTGATGACAATGCCGGCAAGCTTGGGGTCTTCCGCCGCAAGCCTATGACAAAGCCCGAGCAATTCCTTCCATTCCGGCCAGGCCAATTGCGTGGAGGGAATGGCGCGGAACGGCACCGGCAGGATTTCTGCGACCAAATTGGCTTCGGGAATACGCGCCAGCAGCCCATTCACATCCAGCACGGTGCCATTGGCCAGATAATCCAGGATATCAAGCGGGCCCGTCCCCATCGAAGAAATGGTGCCGCCCGTGCCAATCACGGCAACGCGCGGCTTCATGCCGCCACCTTTGGTGCTGCGGCACTTGGTTGTTCAATCATATGATCCATGGTCAACGCATCTCCTCCGCTGCCACATAAGCGGACTGTAACGCCCTTTGGCAGCCCAGGCCGTAGCGTGACCTGTTTTGCCCGATCGCGCCATGGGCCGCGCTGCGCGGCTAGCGTAACATGTCTATTCCGCCTTGCGGTCCAGCACTGCCGTGGTCAGGCGCGAAACACAGGCAAGCTTGCCATTGGGGCGATGGATTTCGGTCTGCCAAACCTGAGTGCGGCGCCCCAGATGCAGCGCGCGGCATATGGCGGAGACCGTCTCCCCCTCAGGCACGGCAGATACATGATTGGCATTCACTTCCAGCCCCACCGCATTTTGGCCCTCGGGCAGCGTCAGGGTGGTCGCGATGCTGCCGAGCGTTTCAGCCAGCACCACTGAGGCACCACCATGCAAAATCCCATAAGGCTGCACATGGCGCCGATCCACCGGCATTTCTGCGCGCAGGAAATCGGGCCCAACCTCAAGAATGCGGATGCCGAAGGCGCCAGGCAGGCTATCGGCCAGCCGCGCTTCGATGGCTTCCGGGGTGGCGGGGCGTCGCCAAATGGGCATGTCAGTGGTGCGGTTCATGCTGAATTTTCCTCTATCCCAAATGCCCCCACACACCACTAGCCATGTATTTGCCGGGCCGCTTCACACTGCTGCCCTGAACCGACAGGAGCAATCGGTTCACCAGGGTTATGTCGCGCCGGAAAACCAGACCATCTTGCGGCCCTGGGAGCAAGTGCGGCCATGACGATTGTCTTCATCTCAATTTCAGGAAATCACCAACCTATATGGCCGGAGTTTCGAATCCGGGTCATGATGGTTCACGCGACGCGCCCAAGGCCAGCATATTGCCGTGAATTGAAATTCAATAGTGAAATCAGTAGAAGTTAGGTTCGCGTGATGTGATCACCCCACCGGAAGGGTTTACGATTGAGGCTTTTGCTGGACATTTCGCGCCTGATTGATGGGTCTTGGCGTGCCATGCCAACCGGTATTGATCGCGTGGAACTTGCCTATGCGCGGCATTGGCTAAAAAAAGACCCTGAGCGGGTAACCTTCTTGCTGCGGGGCCCGCTTGGCTCGGCGGTCGCAGTGCCGCGCAGCCTCGTGTCTGATTTTGTCCAGGCGCTGGAAACGCGTCGCATTGGCGCGCTCGGTTGGGAAGATGCGGCAAGGCCGGCCGCTCAGCTTGCACGTTCAGCGATTATTAGGCTTTTGCTGGGTCGTGGCATGCTGGACCTGGCGCGCGCTTTACGGGCACCCGAGGAAAGCATTTATGTGCTTGTTTCGCACGCATTGGCTGAGCGGCCTCGCCCGATCGCGGCCATCAAGCGCAAAGGGGTGAAATTCATCCCCCTGGTGCATGATCTTATTCCGGTGGCTTATCCTGAATACACCTCTCCCGCCGGGGTCAGGCGTCACATGCGCCGCATAGAAGCCTTTGCAGGATTGGCGGATGGCATCATTGTCAATTCGCAGGCGACAGCAGATGATTTGGGGCCGCATTTGTTGCAAAACACGCAGCAGCTGCCGCGCCTCTGCGCCCCGCTCGGGATTGATACGCCGATCCCTGACCCGAATTACCCTGCGCCCGCCGGTGCGTATTTTGTATGCATTGGCACGATTGAACCCCGCAAGAATCACCTGCTGCTCTTGAATACCTGGCGAGTCTTCGCAGAGCGTCTTGGCGTTGAAGCGCCGAAGCTTCTGCTGATTGGTCGACGCGGATGGGAAAATGAAAACATCCTGGATATGCTGGATCGCTGCCCGGCCATGATTGGCCTTGTGCGTGAATACAAGGGCCTGCCTGACAAGGCGGTTGCCAGCCTGCTGCAAGGCGCGCGGGCGCTGCTTTTTCCTTCCTTCGCTGAAGGCTATGGTCTGCCGCTTGCCGAAGCGCTGGCGCTTGGCGTGCCGGCCATTTGTTCAGACTTGCCGGCGCTGCGCGAAGTTGGCGGGGATGCGCCGGAATTTCTCGACCCGCTTGATGGGCTTGGCTGGCGCCGCCTGATCCTGAACTATGCCGAGCCCGATAGCGGGATGCGCGAAGCACAATTGGAACGCATAGGTATGTGGTCACGGCCGAGCTGGGAGCAGCATTTCGCCTTGGTGGACCCATGGCTGCGGCAGATAGCTTGTGCGGGGCAGGCAAAGAAAGCGCCCAGCATTCCTGCCGAGGCAGTCCATGGGGTTACCGAAGCAAGGCTGCCCACAGCTTTGGCGCAAGGCCCCTGAGGCGGCCATGCCGGGCCAAACAAGAAGCTATCGGTAACAGGCGCCGCAACCATCGCCATCCTTGGCGCGGCGGCCAGGTTGCCCGGCACGTCTGATCTTGCCGCTTATGCCGATAGGCTGCGCCGGGGCATTGATGCCGCTACCGACATTCCCGATGACAGGTTTCAAAAGGCGCACTGGTATCGCCCGCGCCCTGGCGAAGCGGGGCGCAGTTACAGTTTCGCTACCGGCATGATTGGCGTTATCCAGGGTTTTGACACGGAAGCCTTGAGCCTTTTCTTTGGAGACCTGATGAGGCTGTGCCCCGATGAACGCATGCTGATTCATGTTAGTACGGGCAGCACTGGCAATGCGGTGCCGCATACCGCCGGGGCCGCCGTGACGACCCTGGCAGAAGGCGCAGGCGCAAGGCCCGCGAATAGGTCGCGGGCCCTCTTTTGTTCAGATTTCCTCTTCGCCCCAATCGGCGCTGGCATCATTGCCGTAATCGGCAGTCGCATCCTGCTGCGCATCACCGCCCCAAGGGGAGGCTAAGGGCACGGCGTCCTGCGCGAAGCCGCCAGCGGAGGCCGCCTCAGCCGCGCCGCCACTGCCAAGGGCGCTCATCAGCATATTGCCGAGAATGATGCCGCCAGCGACACCCGCCGCCGTGGCCAGCGCGGTGCCAAGGAAACCACCACCTTGGCGCTGTTGCAGCGCCTGCGGATTATGGCCGGGCGGGTAATAGGGCTGCGGACGCGGCGGCATGGGGGCCGGGCGATTGCCACCGAACAGGCCGCCAAGCATGCCGCCCTTTTGCGCCTGGCCTTCGCGGCGCGCTGCTTCCGCTTCCCATTCCAATTGCTGCATGCGGTTATTGGCTTCGATCAACGCCGCTTCCTGCGCAAAAGCAGCTTGCGTGATGCGATAGCGCGCTTCCGGATAGCGCGTGAAAAGCTCCGCGATCAGGCGATCAGCCTCCGGATCCATCGGCGGCAGGTTCGGCTTTTGCGCCGAGCTTGCGCCCCAGGGGCCTGAGGGCGCGCCGGCGACCGCCGCATTGCCGCTCATCCGCTCAACAAAAGCGGTGATGATCCGCTTTTCCTCATCCGTCATTGTGAAATCCTTCTCCCGACATGTAAGCATTTTCAAGCCGAGTGGTTTC
>JADCGG010000204.1 GCA_020249125.1 Roseomonas sp.
GTCGCGTCACTTGGCTATGCGCTGCCGGGTTCGGTGATTGCGGTGGGTGTGCTGGTGCCTTTCGGGTTGTTCGACAATGCGCTCGATTCCTGGCTGCGGGCGCGGTTTGGGGTTTCATCGGGGCTATTGCTTTCAGGCACCATGGCCGCACTGGTTTTTGCCTATCTGGTGCGCTTTCTGGCGGTGGCGCTTTCCACGGTGGAATCGGGCCTCGCGCGGCTGAAGCCATCCTATACGGATGCGGCGCGCGTCTTGGGCCGGCGGCCCGGGCAGGCAGTGCGCGAAGTGGAAGTACCGTTGGCGCGGGGGGCGCTGCTCACCGCTGGGCTTTTGGTCTTTGTGGATACGATGAAGGAATTGCCCGCGACGCTGATTGTGCGGCCCTTCGACCTCGATACGCTGGCCGTGCGCGTCTATAATCTGGCGTCGGATGAAAGGCTGGCGGAAGCTTCAACCGCCGCCATGCTGATTGTGCTTGTGGGGCTTTTGCCTGTCGCAGCCCTTACGCGGATGATGCGGCGGGAATAGCGCAAAGAAGCGTCGAGAGGCTCGCCGCATCCGCTGCATCATGCAGCATGTCTATGGCGCGGATCAGTTCTTCGGTGCGGCCTTCGGGCAGAATGCCAGCCAAACACGCTTTCACCTTGGCGATTTGCGCCGCGCGCGGCAGCGCGTTTTCTGGGCTGCCGAGGGCGGCCTCCACGCGCTGATCCAGCTTCCTCCCATCGCGCAATTCAATCTCAACACGTTGCGGCACCACCGCGTTTTCATCCGTATTGCCATCACCGAGCAAAGCAACCCGCGCGGCCAAAGCATGCGTCGCGGGATCGCGCAGCAAAGCCTCAGAGAAATCACCCAAGCCAACACTGCCCGTCAGCAGCGTGCGCGCCACCACATAGGGCAGGCAAAGCCGCGCGTAATTGCCGGTCAGGTCGGGCTTGATGGGCCTGCCCACCAGCCGCATGGCCAGCGGCGGCAGATAAAGCCGCACGGCACTGACATGCTCAGCGCGGACGCCATGCGCCGCGATCAGCCGCTGCACGCCATCAATGGCGGGATGCGTCAGCCGCCCGGAAGGGAAGGGTTTGTGGGCCAGCCGCGTCACCTGCCATTGCCGGCCCAGCGCCGCCAGGCCAGGCGCCAAATCATGCTCCGGTTCCGTCAGCTTCAGAAAACCGAACGGCCCGGTCAGCCAATGCGCCGGCCCCGCCGCACCCGCCGCCGCCAAATCCGCCGCGCGCAGCCCCGCCATGGCAGCGAAGCCCATTTGCACCGGCAGCGCCATGGACCCTTCCGTATGCGCCTGCATGGTGCCCGGAATTTGCCCGAGCAATAGCCCCGCCCCCGCCGATGCTGTGGCCAAATCAAACCCGCGCAGCCGCGCCACGGCACCGTAAGCGCCGCACATCCCTGCCGTTGCCGGACGAAAGAAGCGCATCGGCCCACGCGCTGCCGCGCCAATCGTACACGCCAGATCAAGCCCCAGAATCACCGCCGCCATGAAGCGCGCGCCCGAGACCGGGCGGCCTTGGTGGCTTTGCCTTTCCGCCTCGGCCAGCGCGGCGGAGACGGTTGGCGTCATGGCATGCACCACCGCGGCTTCATGGATGGCATCAAATTCCAAGGCATGGGCCTGGAAGGCATTCATGAAAGCGGCCTGAGACGCCGGCAGCGCCACCCCATCGCCCCAAAGCCGCGCCTCTGCCCCCGCGCCCCAGCCGCGCGCCGCCGCCAGCAAGCCTGGCCGCGCCGAATGCGCCATGCCGGCCACGCCAACCGCGAGCCCATCCAGCAGAAAGACCCGCGCGGCATCGCGCGCCGCTTCAGGTATGGCGGAATCGGGCGTTTCCAGCAGGTGGCGGAGCAGGATGGTCTCGGCGGTGTCTGTCATGCCACCCATGCTGCCTGTGCGCCGCTTGGCGTCAAGCACCATGGCGCGCTCAGCCGCTTCGTGCTGCCATAACAGAGCATTTTCAAGCCAAGTGGAACACTTGGCGACTCGGAAAATGCGACCAAAAAATCTTTTAGTGCGCGTCCTGTGAACGAATGTGAACAGGCCGCGCAGCAAACGGAGGAAACCCCATGCCCAAGATCAAAGGTATTGTTGTGTGCCCTCAGCCGCGCGCGGCGGATGTGGGGGCGGAAATTCTACGGCGCGGCGGCAATGCCTTTGACGCGGCAGTTGCCACCGCTTTTTGCCAAATGGTGCAGGACCCTTTCATGTGCGGCATCGGCGGCATGGGTACACTGCAATTCCGCGACGCCAAAACCGGCCGCCAGGGCATGATTGATTTCCACGCCCGCGCGGGGGCCAAGGTGCGCGCCGATATGTGGGAAGCCGACAGCCAAGGCAGATCCGAAATCTCCGGCTATGCGTTGTTTGAAGATCAACGTGCGGAGCTTGGCTATACCGCCATCATGACCCCCGGCACGGTGGCCGGCTTCGCGCATTTCCACGCGCAATTCTGCACCATGGATTGGGCTGATTTGCTGGCGCCAGCCATTGCCATGGCGCGGGATGGCGTGCTGGTCACGCCGTTTTTCCGCGATTTTCTGGAACGCAAACCACAGCCCGGCCTGCCCACGGGCATGCAGCGCGTGACCAAAACCAAAGCCTGCGCCGCGCTTTATCTGAACCAGGCGGGGCAATTGCTTGAGGTGGGCGAAAAGCTTGTCCATGCCGAGATGGCGCGCACCTTGGCGTGCCTCGCCACCAAGGGCGCGCAGGATTTTTATACGGGCGAGATCGCCGGTCAGATCATCAGTGATTTCACGCAACACGGCGCCTTCATCACCGCCGATGATTTGCGCGATTACCGTGTGCGCGAAAGCGCACCCGTGATTGGCACCTATCGCGGCTACAGGATTTCATCGAACCCGCCGCCGGGATCGGGTGCGGTGCTGATCGCCATGTTGAATATACTGGAAAACTTCGACCTCGGCGCTTTGCCCGCCGGCAGCGCCGGGCATTACGATCTGGTCGCGCGCGCCATGGCGGCGGCGCATCACGACCGGGACGAAGCATTGGGCGATCCAGATTTCGTCGGTGTGCCAACTGAATCCCTGATGTCGAAATCGCGCGCCGCCGAATGGGCCAAGCGTATTCGGGATGGTTGGCTGCCGGGTGGGCGCATCGGCGAACCGCCTTCCTGCACCACGCATCTTTCCGTCTGGGATGCGGCAGGGAATTGCGTTTCCGTCACGCATACGCTTGGCACCGGCGCCGGCGTGGTGACCCCCGGCCTTGGCTTCAATTGGAACAATGCCATGAAGCTATTTGATATGCGCCCCGGCCGCGCCAATAGCATGGCCCCCGGCAAGGCGCGCACCACCGGCATGGTGCCCAGCATTGTCTACAAGGACGATGAACCCTGGCTGATTGTCGGCGCGCCTGGCGGCAGCGTGATCATCTCTGCCGTGCTGACCACCATCATCAATGCGATTGATTTCGGCATGTCGGCGGTGGAGGCGGTTTCCTTTCCGCGCATCCATTGTGAAGGCGGCCCGATATTCTGCGAAGCGCGCGTGCAGGGCGATGTGGTGGCGGCGCTGAAGGCGCTGGGGCATGAGGTGCGCCATTCCCCCATTTCCTATGACCCGACCATGAGCCGCGCCCATGCCATTCTGCTGCGCGATGGCAAGCCTGCCGGTGGCGCTGATCCGCGCGGCGGCGGCGGCATGGCGGTCGCCTGGTAGGCGCTATTCCGGCGCCGCCGAAGCTTGTGTAAAACCCAGCAGCATCATCTTCTGAAAGAAGCGAATATGTCCACGCAACGCAAAACCGCCCTGATCACCGGCGCTGGCCGGAACATTGGCCGTGCCATCGCGCTCGATCTCGCGCGCATGGGGTTCAATGTCGTCATCAATGGATCGCGCAATCGCGATGCCTGCGAAAAGGTCGCCGCCGAAGCGCGCGCATGCGGCGTGGATGCTTTGGTCGCCATGGCTGATGTTGGCGTGGCCGAAGAATGCGCGCGCATCGCGCGGGATGCCATTGCGAGCTTCGGCGCGGTGGATGTGCTGGTGAATAACGCCGCCCTTCGCCCCGATGGGCGCTTCCTGGAAATGAGTGATGCGGATTGGCGCCGCGTCATTTCGGTTGATCTTGATTCAAGCGTGTGGCTTGCCCGCGCCTGTCTGCCTGGCATGCTGGATCGCGGCTGGGGGCGGATTGTCAATCTGCTCGGCATGAATGCCATCCATGGCTATAATGGCCGTGCGGCGGTTTCCGTTTCCAAGCACGGGCTTTGGGGGCTGACCAAGGCGCTGGCGAAGGAATTCGGCGCCAAGGGCATCACCACCAATGCGGTCTCCCCCGGTCCCATCGCCGGGGAGCGTGATGACGAAGCATCGCATCACCACATCGCCAGCATGGTATCGCGCGTGCCGGTGGGAAGGCTTGGGCAGCCACATGAAATCGCCGCCGTGGTTGGCATGCTGGTTTCCGATGGCGGCGCCTTCGTCAATGGCCAGATGATCCAGGTAAATGGCGGCGCGGAGACTTGATAAAACGGTTGCGGATCGCGAGCGATCCGCCCTCAAACGCTGGCGCGCGCATCCGCGCGCTTTGCTTCGCCGCATTAGCGGCGGCGCCCATGCGGGCGTCAGAGCTCATACTTGGCGAGGCTCATCGCTCCTGAAGGCCCGGCGGCGGCAAGGCTGTGCCGCGCGGGCCGAAGGCGCTTTGGTTTTCGCTTTTCTCGCAGGCGGCAAGCGCCAGGGCCAGCAAGATCACACATCTGAGCGCCATGCCGCATTCTCCTCAATATCCGCGGCGGGGTTAGCATGAAAACGCGCTCTGCGCTAAAGGCGCGGCACCCCAAGCCTTGAACGGAATGCCGCCATGACCCAGACCGAACCCAGCATCCAACCCATGATCGGCCTGATCGGCGGATCGGGGCTTTACGATATGGAAGGGCTGGAAGACCGCCGTTGGGTCAAGGTCCGCACCCCCTGGGGCGACCCTTCCGATGAAATCCTGACCGGCCGGCTGCATGGCGTGCCCTGCGCCTTTCTGCCGCGCCATGGCCGAGGCCATCCCACGCCGCCCTCCGCGCTCAATTACCGGGCCAATATTGATGCGCTGAAGCGGATCGGCTGCACGGAAATCATCTCCCTTTCCGCCGTGGGTTCGCTGCGCGAGGATTTGCCGCCTGGCCATTTCGTCATTGTGGACCAATTCATTGACCGCAGCTTTGCGCGCGAGAAATCCTTCTTCGGCACGGGCTGTGTTGCGCATGTCTCGGTCGCGCATCCCGTCTGCCCGCGCTTGGGTGATGCGCTGGAAGCGGCGGCACGCAAACTGGCATTGCCAGTCACGCGCGGCGGCACCTACCTCGTCATGGAAGGCCCGCAATTCAGCACCAAGGCAGAAAGTGAGCTTTACCGCGCCTGGGGCTGCAGCGTGATCGGCATGACCAATATGCCCGAAGCGAAACTCGCCCGCGAAGCCGAGCTTTGCTACGCCACCGTTGCGATGGTGACGGATTTTGATTGCTGGCACCCGGAACATGATGCGGTGACCGTGGATCAGGTGGTGAAGGTGTTATTCTCCAACGCCGATAAGGCGCGCGCGCTGGTGCAACATGTGGTGCCCGCCCTCGGCGCCAAGCGCGGCCCCTGCCCCGCCGGCTGTGATCGCGCGCTGGAACATGCGCTGATCACGGCGCCGGAAAAGCGCGACCCCGATCTGCTCGCGAAGTTGGATGTCGTGGCGAAGCGCGTTTTGGGCTGAGGCGCGTTTCAGCCCACCTCCATCGGCAGGCTTTCATCCTTCGCCCATTCATTCA
>JADCGG010000205.1 GCA_020249125.1 Roseomonas sp.
GCTGCGTCGGCTTTCTGCGCTGAAACCTGCGAGCGTTGCGGATATTCGCGCGGCGGATCGGCCCATGGTGGTGTTTTCTGAAGACATGGCGCGCGCGAACCTTGCCATCCGGGAGTTCCTGTTCCAGCGCATGTATCGGCATTGGCGCGTCAATCGCACCATGGCGAAATCGAAGCGCGTGGTGCAGGTGCTGTTCAGCCTGCTGCATGGCGGGCCGGCCATGCTGCCGCCGCTTTGGCGCGCCCGCGCCGGAGAGGCCGGTTCCGCCCAGGCTGCGCTGGTGGTTTGCGATTATATCGCCGGCATGACAGACCGCTTCGCGCTGGAAGAACACCGGCGCATGACCGACCCCGATATTTCAGGCTGAGATTTCCATGACCCAGAATATTTTCACCGCCATGGCGGAGCAGGTGCGCGCGGCGCTGGTGGAACTTTATCCAGATCTGCCCGCCGATCTGTTGGCGCGCGTGCAGGTGGAACCGCCGCGCGATGCGTCGCATGGCGATATGGCGACCAATGCCGCCTTGGTGATTGCCAAGCCCGCGCGCCTGCCGCCGGCGAAGATTGCCGCTGCCCTGGTCGAAAAACTCGCCGCGCTGCCCATGGTTGACGCGGCGGAAGCGGCGGGGCCGGGCTTTGTGAATTTGCGGCTCAAGGAAAGCTATCTGGCGGGGCAGATCGCGGTGATGCTCGGCGCCGGAGAAGCCTACGGTGACAGCGCCATTGGCGCAGGGCGGCGCGTCAATGTGGAATATGTCTCGGCCAATCCAACGGGGCCGATGCATGTTGGGCATTGTCGTGGCGCGGTGGTGGGTGATGCGCTGGCCAACCTGCTGGGCAAGGCAGGCTTTGCCGTCACCAAGGAATATTATGTGAATGATGCGGGGGCGCAGGTCGCGGCCCTCGGCTGGGCCGCCTATTGGCGCTATTTGCGCGTGATTGAGCCCAATCTGGAAGAATGGACCGCCGAACAGGTGGAACGCCGCTTTGGCGTGACGCTGCAATATCGCGGCGATTACCTGGTGGCGGTGGGCGAGGCCTTGACCGAGCATCATGGCACATCGCTGGCGCCGCAGCGCATCGAAGGCGCCCCAAGCGCCGCACAAGGCGCGGCGGGTGTGGCGAGCGCCTTGGAAAATGGCTGGTTCGTGGATCGCGCCTGGCTCGACATCGCGCGGGAACGCGCGGTGGCCATGATGATGATCGCGATCCGTGAGGATTTGGCGCTTCTAGGCGTGAACCAGGAAGTGTTCCTGTCCGAACGCGCCTTGGTGGATGCCAATGCGACCGATGCCGCGATTGCCGCGCTTGAAGCCAAGGGGCTGCTTTATGAAGGCGTGCTGGAACCGCCCAAGGGCAAGACGCCGGATGATTGGGAACCGCGCCCGCAATTGCTGTTCCGGTCAACGGGGTTTGGCGATGATGTGGACCGTCCGCTCAAGAAATCCGATGGATCGAACACCTATTTCGCAAATGACATCGCCTGCCACGCCGATAAGCTCACGCGCGGCTATGATCTGCTGATTGATGTTTGGGGTGCCGATCATGGCGGCTATGTTTCCCGCATGGGCGCTGCGGTGAAGGCGCTATCCGATGGGCGCGTGCCCTTGGAAGTGGTGCTGTGCCAGATTGTGCATGTGATGAAGGCCGGCGAGCCCGTGCGCATGTCCAAGCGCGCCGGGACTTATGTGACGCTCCGCGACCTGATCGAAGAAGTGGGCCGCGATGCGGTGCGCTTTACCATGCTGACGCGCAAATCAGACGCGCAGATGGAATTCGATCTTGATAAGGTCGTGGAACAAACCCGCGAAAACCCGGTATTCTACGTGCAATATGCCCATGCGCGCTGCCGTTCCGTGCTGCGTCAGGCGGGGGAGCCCGCACCCGCCGCCCTGAACGCCGCACCGCTTGAGCTTTTGCGGGACAAGGCGGAGCTTGACCTCATCCGCCGCCTGATTTCCTGGCCGCGGGTGGTGGAATCCGCAGCCCTGGCCCGGGAACCGCACCGAATTGCGTTTTTCCTGCATGACTTGGCGGCCGATTTTCATGTATTGTGGAACAAGGGTCGCGACGATTCGACGCTTCGCTTCATCCGCGAGGATGAGCCCGCCGCCACAGCCGCAAGGCTGGCGCTGGTGGCGGCGACGGCAAGCGTTATTCGCTCCGGCCTTGGCGTCATGGGGGTGACGCCGGTCGAGGAAATGCGCTGACATTATTCCAGCGCCGATCGGGGGATAGGCGTGAGGGAAGTTCCAGTTCCAGCCTATAGGCTGGGTCGCAAGGGGGGTGGGGGCCCGCCTTGGCGTATGATCATCATCGCAGGCAGCGTGCTGGCGGTGGGCGGATTGATTGCTGCACTGGTCTGGGGTTTATCGCGCGGGTCTTCGCGCAATGCGCCGCTGATCGAAGCCGATACGCGCCCCATCAAGGTGCGGCCCGATAATCCCGGCGGCTTGCGCGTCCCCAATCAGGATGAGCTGATTTTTGACCGCAATCGTGGCACGCGGACGGCAGCGCCAGGTGCCCTGGCGCCAGAGGCAGAAAAACCGCGTGTGGATCAGTTGCGTCAGCAATTGGCCGAGCGTGCGGCGCAGGAAGCGGCCCGCAGCGCGCCGCCACCGGCAGCCTCAGCGCCAGCGCAGCCCGCCGCACCGCAAGCCACCCCGCGTAGCGCGCCGCAGGCTGCCGCGCCCGCCTCACCGGCACCGCCGGCGACGACATCCGCGCTGACGGCGCCAAGCCTGCCCGCCCCGGTGCCTGCAAGTGCCGAGCGTTTTGCCCCGGTCGCCAATGGCCGCGCGCAGGTGCAATTGGGCGCATTGCCGAGCGAAGCCGCCGCGCGTGGCGAATGGGACCGGCTGCAAAAGCGCGTGCCGGAATTGCTGGGCAATCGCCGCGTGAGCCTGGCACCGCTTGATCGCGAAGGGCAGACCACGATGTATCGCATCCGCACCGGGGGCTTTGCCGATGCCGCGACCGCGCGCGCCTTTTGCGATGAAATGAAGACCCGCAGCATCCCCTGCATGGTCATTGGCGGCTAGGGCTGGATGGTGTCTGTTCGGGCTGCAATTCTCGGCCTTTCCGGACCACGCCTGACGGCGGCGGAAGCGGCGCTGTGGCGGCTTTTTTCACCGCTTGGCGCCATTCTTTTCGCGCGCAATATCCAGAACCCGGAGCAATTGCGCGCGCTGACCAATGATATTCGCGATGTGCTGGGTGCGGCCGCGCCGATCCTGATAGACCAGGAAGGCGGGCGCGTGGCGCGGTTGAAGCCGCCGCAGTGGGAGGCATTTCCCGCCGCCGCACATTTCGAAGCCCAGCCGGAAGTGGCGCAACGCGCCAATGCGTACTTGCTGGGCGCAATGTGCCGCACGGCCGGCCTGGATGTGGTCTGCGCGCCTGTTCTGGATTTGCGCCTGCCTGGCGCGCATGAGGTGATTGGCGATCGCGCCTTCAGTTCCGCCCCTGAGGAGGTGACGCGGCTTGGCGGCGCCTGCATCGCCGGGCTGCAAGCCGCGGGCTGCATTCCCGTGATCAAGCATATCCCAGGGCATGGCCGCGCCCTGACGGATAGCCACCACGAATTGCCGCGCGTTGCTGTTGGTGTTGAGGCGCTTGATGAGGATATCGCGCCGTTTCGTGCGCTGGCCAGCAGCGGTGCCTGGGCGATGACCGCGCATGTACTTTATGAGGCCTGGGATGATCGCCTGCCGGCCACGATCTCCCCCGCCGTGATCCAGAATGTCATCCGGGGCGAGATTGGCTTTGATGGCCTGCTGATCACGGATGATCTGGCGATGGGGGCGCTGGCCGGCATGGCGAATGACCTGGCCGATGCCGCGCTTTCGGCGGGCTGCGATGTGGTGCTGCATTGTTCTGGCCGCCTTGAGGATGCGGCGGCGCTGCTGGCTGATTGCCCGGCGCTGAGCGATGATGCGCTGCGGCGCTTGGCTTTGGCTGATGCGGCGCGGCGCGGGTTTGGCGCCGGCGAAGTGGCCGCGCTGCGCGGGTTGCGGGATGGGGTGCTGGCCGCGCCGGAGGCAGCGCTGTGGCAGGGTGATCCGACGGAGCGGTGGTAGGGGTGGGCGCCTTGGTGACTTTATTGTGCGATAGACGAGTTAGTCGAACGCATGTTCGATAAAGTCTTCGATAGCGTCATGGCGGATGATATCGTTGAAAAGATAAAGAAGATTGCCCAGGTCTTCGCCACGCAGGTCCTCGATGATTCGGAAGTCGTCCCGTTCCCTGATCGGGAGCGGAGAAATTACATTAGCTTCATTCCATTCATCATACTTCCTCGCCCAATGGTCACGATAACCAGCCCGAATGACGGGTTCGGATAACTGCAAATTAGGAAATTTGAAAATACGAATTTTGTCTCTGAGCTTGTCTTCGTTTCGGTCACATTCGCGCCAGATTTCATAGAGCTCTGCCATGCAGTTTAAGGACTCAAGGTAACGGTCACTCAGAAAAACGAAAATGCGAGGGCTACGGGCGATTTGCTGCCTGAAGGCATGGATGCTGTCACCCGGTACAAGGTTTTTCGTGTCTCGCAGCACTTCCAAACTACGTAATGTGGCAGCATTGCATAATGCGTTGACGGGCGCTTCTAAATCCGGGCCGACGTAACCCTTCTTGTTCCACGCATAGCTGATGGCGTATTTGGGGCTTTCTTCAGGTGGTCGCGCGGCTTGGATGACCGGGGATTTTAGCGCTGGCGCCTCGCGCGCCGGCATTACCTCGTCGGTGGTGGCTGACAGGTTCAGTTTGCGGTTTTCGTCACTGACCAATTTGGCCAGCCTTTCCAGCAATGTGGCAGAATCGCCATCCTTGGTTTCAATGCTGACGCTGCCTTGCCATTCCCCAGCCGGTAAATGCTGCACTACCAGGGCACGCGCGCGGGTTTGCGCATCATAGAGGCAGACCCCTCCGCGAAAATAATCGGCACGGGTTTGCGCGAGCGTCCCCAATTGGCTGATTACATTGCGGATCAGGCCTTCATGCAGGAAGGCATAGGTGAATACCTGCTGATGTGTGGCGGGGCCTTCACCCCAGGTTGCGTCGATCTGTCCCTGAATAACCGCCCTTTCAGGTAGAAATTCTGGTGCAAGGTAAAGCGTTTCATCGTTTTCGTCCGTACTCGCGGCACCCTTTCGATAGACAAAGCAGATGCCGCAAGATGTCATCATGGAAAGAAACAAGCGCTGTTCGGCTTCCGTATAATCCCGCCAGACCTGCGCCAAATCAGAACGTTCAAACAAGCCCCCACGGCGCTGCAGCCGCCCATAGGTTTCCTTGCGGTCAAACAGCGCATAGATCGCTGCCATGGCCCAGTTTTGGTCCAGCACAATGCGGTCCTGGAACAGACCCTCGCGATAAAAAACCGTGCCATTGTCGTTCAAATAGGCAAGCGCAAATTTGGCCGATGCAGTGCCACCGGCTTCCTTATACCATGCTGCAAAGGTGGATTTTTCCATCAGGCGCCATTCTTCCGGCAGGCTGCCATCGGCTTGCCGCAGCGCTTCGATCCGCCGCTGTACTATCAGGCGCGGCTTGCCGATTTCCACTGCGCCGCGGTTGTGCTGCAACCCGACGACCGCATCCTGCAAG
Source organism: Roseomonas sp. (assembly GCA_020249125.1). Taxonomy (GTDB): domain Bacteria; phylum Pseudomonadota; class Alphaproteobacteria; order Acetobacterales; family Acetobacteraceae; genus Neoroseomonas. The sequence goes on from JADCGG010000205.1 coordinate 5,611, forward strand.
GCGCCGCGCAGCGTATTAATGCGCGGCGGATCGGCGGTGCTGACCTGGACGCAGGTGCTGCTGCCCAATTGGTCATGATCCAATGGCGGGGGGATCATGCCATCCTGATCAAAGCGTGTTTGCGCGATGATCAAGGGGCTGCCCTTAAGGCCGGCATCCTTGGCATAGGCATGCCAATAACGGAGACGATGGTTGCGGAACGCCATGCCGTGCTGATCGGGCGCGGCTTCCGGCAATTCGGTTTCCCGGCTCCAGACCAACAGGAAAATGGCGCGGGTTCTGGCGAAAAGGGCATGAGTGCCGTGATAAATCTCCTGCCCGCCGAAATCCCATAGCTTGAGGCGCGTTTCGGGCACTGAATCCTGTGCTGGCAAAGTTATCTGCGTGATGCGAATGCCATGGGTGGAATCCCAGTCGGGTTGGAAGGGCTGGCCGGAAAGGCGCCGCGCGATCTGGGTTTTGCCAGCACGACCATTGCCAAGGATGAGGAGCTTGGCTTCGCTGATATGCTCGGCGCCGGCTTCAAGTTCCGTCAAATGCGCGCGCAGGCTTTCCAGGCAGTCAATACCAAGAATTTCGTCGGGGATGCCCGGGATATCCGTGAAAGCCAAACTCAGAAAATACAAAGAGGGCTTACGCCAAATTTCGATAGGTGCATTCTCAAATCTGCAGTTGAGAAAAGTGAGTGATTTCAAATTCGGCAAATCGATAAGAGGTGTGAGATCGCGTACCTGGGTTGCAGAACAATCAAGATGTTGTAAATTCGTTAGTCTTGCAATTGGGATCAGATCATTTATTGCGGTTCCGCCACAATTCAGTGCCTGTAGTCGCAATAGTCCCGCAAGCGGCGAGAGAGTGCTGATTTTTGTCGCCGTGCAGTCGAGGTATTGTAGCTGCTTTAGGTTGGCAAGCGGTGAGAGGTCACAAACCTGAGTCATACCCAGAAAGAGATGCATCAAGTTCCGTAGGTTTGCGATGTGTGAGAGGTCTGTCACCGCAGCGTTCGCACAATACAGAAACTTTAGCTGGTCAAGTCCTGCAATCGGCGCGAGGTCGCTGACCTTGGTGTTTCCGAAGTTGATTCCGTGCAGCCCCTTCAACCCCGAAATGGGCGCTAGGTCAGTGACGTCCGTACCGCCTAACAGGCTGCTGAAAAGCCCTCATTGAGCATCGCAATTTTGGCTTGGGCGCATCTTTTCAACGCTGCTTGCGCCTGAGCA
>JADCGG010000206.1 GCA_020249125.1 Roseomonas sp.
CAAGCAGGTGCAGGGGGTCGTGAATAATGCGGGCTAGTAACCACTGCGCAGCGCTGCGGCCAGACCAGGCATGGCTTCCTTGGCTTGTAATTGGCGGCGCGCCAGCACCTCGCTAGGTGTTCGGCCGAATTCGCGGCGGAAGGCGCGGGTGAAGCTCGAAGGGTCATAAAACCCGACCACCTCAGCAATGCGGCTGACGGAAGCGGGGCCAGCGGTGCGCATCAGATCACGATAGGCGCGGCGCAGCCGCCGTTGCTGAATAACCCGCGCTATGCCGCCGATCGGCGCGAAGCAGCGATAGAGTTCCGAACGCGAAATCCCCGAACGCTGGACCAGCATGGCGGGCGAAAGCTCGGCCTCCCCCAGCGCGGCATCCACCAGCGCAATCACGCGTGCGCGGCGCGCGGCTTCAAGCTGTTGGCGGGTGGAAGCGGGCTCGGTTTCCAGCCCCATCAGGCAGGCGGTCAGCAAGGAGGACAGTGCCGCTTCCAGCCGCGGCGCATCTTCCGCACTGATCTCATCCGCCGAAGCCGCGATACGCGGCAGCATGCCACCCAGCATGCGCGCAGCCGGGCTGTTGAGCGGCACAAGGCGCGCGGTTGCGAAAACCGGGGCGAGTTGCGGCAGGCTTTCGGGCTGGATGAGCACGCCGCACCAATGCCCGCCAAGCCTGCGCAGCCCAAAGCCTTGCGAAAGCGCGCCCAGCAGCAATTCCGCAGGCTGGCCATCCGCTTCAGCCAAGCGCAGCGCGAGCAGCCAATGATCCAACCCATCGCGCAGACCTTCACTGCGTGCGCGGCGATAATCGGCGGCATCGGCGTGGAATTTCAGCAGCACATGGCGGCCAAGCCAGCGCAGTTCCGCCTGGCCGCAAAAACCCTCGGGATCGGCATGCGGCGCGCTGACATGCACCACCGGCTCCCAAAAGGCGCGCCAGACATCAAAGCGGATGGCCGGCGGCAGGCCGCGCGTATCAACCGAAAAACGCGGCTCATGGCGAGCCTTGGCGCCTGGGCGCGCTGCCGACAAACCCGTAAAAACTGCCTCTGCCTGGGGCAAAGCCGCTTCTCTCCGCCTTTGATTGCGCGGCGGTTTTATCCCTGAGCCGCGCCGCTTGCCAGCAGCATTCCAAGGGCCGGGGATGTGGCGCCCAGCATGGGGACGTAACGCTCATCCCCTATGCCAACACCGCCGGCTATTCCTGGACACCCACGTGAAGCGAAAACTTCATGATGCCTGCCCCTGAACGCCCTTGCTCTTGCAGGCCGCTGCATGAGAGATAGGATGTCTTCAGGCGCAGCTTTCAGTCTGATTGAAACGAGGCGCTGGGTGATGCCATTGGTCACCGCGAGATGCCCTTGCTCAATCCCGGCATGCGCGCCCTGGCCCGCAGCATATCGGATGTCGCCCAGGCCAGATGCTAGGAACAAAGTAATGGCTGATCTTCTCGTGATTTCCTTCCCCACCGAAGCGCAGGCTGAAGAAGCGCGCACGCGCGTTGCCTCCATGCAGCGCGAATACCTGATTGAACTTGGCGATGCGGTGGTCGCGATGCGCAAGCCCGATGGCAGCATCAAGCTGAACCAAACCTTTCACCCAACCGCTGCCGGTGCGGCAGGCGGGGCGCTATGGGGTTCCCTGATCGGTTTGCTGTTCCTCAATCCGCTGGCGGGCGCAGCAGTGGGGGCGGCGGCGGGCGCTGTTTCCGGCCGCCTTACCGATGTCGGCATCAATGACAATTTCATGAAAGAAGTGGCGCAAAGCCTTGAAGCGGGGGAAGCGGCACTGTTCCTGCTGATCCGGAAAATGACTGCTGAGCGTGTCATGGAAGGGCTGCAAGGCATGGGTGGCAAGATCATGCGCACCTCCTTCGATGAAACCAAGGAAGCGATGCTGCGCGAAGCCCTGGCCGGCGCTTCCGGCGGATGATGTGCAGGGCCAGGCCATGCGGGGGCGTTGTGAAATGAAGGCTGTCACTTCCCGCGCCTTTGCGGCCTGCTTGCTGCTTCTGCTTTTGGCGGGCTGCGCCAGCATCACGCGCCTGCCGGCGCCGCCTTCGGAACGGGTTACAAGCATTGATGTGCTGGGCGTGCCTGATTCGCGCTTCTGGGCCGATGGCGATCCGGCGCCGATTGTTGAATATTATGAACGAAATCTGCGGCGACGGCTTGCCGCCTTGCCGCCAGGGCGCGGTGGACGCGTGGCACCTGGGCATTTCCTGGCACTCTCGGGTGGCGCTGATGATGGCGCCTTTGGCGCTGGCGTGCTGGTGGGTTGGACTGAAACCGGCCAAAGGCCGGAATTCGAATTGGTGACGGGCATTTCCGCCGGTGCGCTGATCGCGCCCTTTGCCTTTCTGGGGCCTGCCTATGATCCGCAGCTGCGCGCCCTGTTCACCGAAATCGCGCCTAATGATGTGGTGCAGATTGGCCAGCTTGCCTTATCCGTACTGTTCCGTGAGGCGATTGCCGATACCACACCTCTGGCCCGCCTGATCGAACGCCACGCGGATGAAGCGATGTTGCAGGCCATTGCAGCGGAATATCAGCGCGGGCGCTTATTGCTGATCGGCACGGTCAATCTGGATCTTGGGCGCCCTGCAATCTGGAATATTGGCGCGATTGCAGCAAGCGGCCACCCGGATGCGCTCAGGCTTTTTCGGCGCATCCTGCTGGCTTCTGCATCCATTCCCGGTGCTTTTCCGCCCGTGATGATTGATGTTGATTTGGCCGGGCAGCGCTTTCAGGAAATGCATGTGGATGGCGGCGCAGCCATGCAGGTTTTCCTCTATCCAGCGCGGTTCCGCCCGCGCAGTCTGACGGGCCGCGCCGGGCTTCAGCGCGAAACCACGGCCTGGGTCATTCGCAATGGCCGTGTGGATGTGGCCATTACGGACCCGCCAGGCGGCATCTTCAGCATCGCCCGTCGGTCAGCGCAGACGCTGTTGCATTTCTCTTCCATCAACGACCTGGATCGGATTTATCTGAGCACCTATCGTGATCGCATCGGCTTTCGCCTGCAAAGCATCGGGCCGGATTTCGATACACCGCGCCCGCGCTTTTTCGACAATGGCTATATGCGCGCACTTTTCGCCTATGGTGAGGCACGAGGCCGCGACATGGCAAGCTGGATGAGAGCACCGCCGCCGGTTGGATTGGTTTCGCCACCGCCGCCTGGTCAGTGACACCCCTTCAGGGCGCGATCAAACCGTAAAGCGTGGTGGCAACTTCGGTCGCGATCAGCAGCACCACCGCCAATTCCAGCAATCGAGACCGGCGTGTCTCGGCCAATTCAAGCAGGGTTTCGGAAATCTCACGGATCATCTCAAGCTTGCCGGCCAGCACCTCGGTACGTTCTTCCAATTCCCATTCTGCGGCGAGTGCTGCGTGCAGCGGCGACAATTCCGGATATTCCCAGACCAGATCGGGTTTGGCTGCCGTATCCACCCGCGCTGCCGAACGTGCGCGCGCGGCAATCGCTTCCCCGATCAGGGGTACGATCAGGCGTGTGGGCATGCCAAGTCGGCCGCGGCGCAGGCGTTCCAGTGGCGCTTCCAGCCGATCCAGGGTGCGCGCCAGCGTTGCCTCCTGCTGGCTGAGCACAGCGCTTTTCGCGAGCGCCTTGGCCACCAGCGCAAGCCGCGCGACAGAAGCATCGCGCAGCAGGATACGCCCAGCCTCATCCGCGCCATCCTCGGCGGCGCCGATGATGATTTCAGCCGTTTCATGCACCGGGGTATCGAGGGGGTCTTGCAAATGAGGGCGAAGCTGGGCCGCAAGCGCTTCCGCCTCTTTCAGCTTCGCGCCAATGGTCACCACCGCGCCCCAGCGAAAGGCAAAGCCGCGCCCACCGCCGGGCAATTCGCCCAGACTTAATACCCCAGGCAGCACCGGGCCGCGCCGCTCAAGCGCGCGCGTATCCAGCCTGTCGGCAAGCAGCAGCGCATGGACAGGAAGGGTTGTTGTTTCCAGCATCATTCCACATGCTCCTGCCCAAACAGCGCCGCGACCGCACGCCCCCGGCACCACCCCCCGGACGGGGGGCACAGCGCCGGGACGGGCCGTGCAACCCCAGGCTGGCACACTTGGCTACACATGTTACACAGGAAATGGCGTGTCATGGCGATGGCGCGTCCGGCATTCAGGCAGGCAGGCACAAAATATGAGCGATCTCGAACGGGTTCTGGCGCATATTGACGCCGATATGAACGGCGCGCTCGAACGGCTTTTTGCCGTTCTGCGCATCAAATCCATCTCCACCGACCCGGCCTTCGCCAAGGATTGCGTGGCCAATGCGGAATGGCATGCGGCGGATTTGCGCAGCATTGGCTTTGAAGCGACCGCGCGGCCCACACCTGGCCATCCCATTGTCGTCGCGCATGACCGCAACGCCACGGGCACATCGGCGCTGTTCTACGGGCATTATGATGTGCAGCCGGTGGACCCGCTGGAGCTTTGGGATCGTGACCCTTTCGATCCGGTGATCGAAGCCCTGCCCGATGGCACCAAGGTGATCCGAGGCCGCGGCAGCGCGGATGACAAGGGCCAGTTGATGGCCTTTGTGGAAGCCTGCCGCGCCTGGAAGGCGGTGACGGGCAAGCTGCCCATCCCGGTTTCGATCCTGTTGGAAGGTGAGGAAGAATCCGGCGGCGCCAATCTGCCTGGCTTCCTCGATGCCAACAAGGAAGAATTGAAGGCGGATATCGGCCTGATCTGCGATACCAATATGTGGGACGCGCAAACCCCAGCCATTGTCACCATGCTGCGCGGCTTGTGCGGCGAAGAAGTGATCATCCACGCCGCGGATCGCGATTTGCATTCGGGCTTCTATGGCATGGCGGCGGCGAACCCGAACCGTATCCTGGCGAAGATCCTGGCTGATCTTTACGATGATCAGGGTCGCGTGACGCTGCCGGGCTTTTATGATGGCGTGCCGGAATTGCCCGAAAGCCTGAAGCAGCAATGGGGGACGCTTGGCTTCACCGCCGAGAAATTCCTGGGCGTGATCGGGCTTTCGCAACCCGCCGGCGAAAAGGGCCGCGACGCGCTGGAAATGGTCTGGTCGCGCCCGACCTGCGAAATCAACGGCATGGGCGGCGGCTATCAGGGCGATGGCTTCAAAACTGTGATCCCCGCGCAAGCTTCAGCCAAGGTATCCTTCCGCCTGGTGTTTGACCAAGACCCGCATGCGATCCGCAAGGCCTTCCGGGAACATGTGCTGGCGCGCCTGCCATCCGATTGCCGTGCGGAATTCATCGAACACGGCTCAGGCCGCGCCATTCGCTTCCCCGATAACGACCCCGCCTTTGCCAAGGCGCGCGCCGCGCTGTCTGACGAATGGGGCAAGCCGGCGGTGTTTATCGGCTCTGGCGGGTCCATCCCGGTCACGCATATGTTGAAGACCTCGCTTGGGATGGATGTGGTGCTGGCCGGCTTCGGGCTGGAAGATGACCGCATCCATAGCCCGAATGAGAAATACAATCTGGAAAGCTTCCAGAAGGGTATCCGATCCTGGGCACGTATTCTGGAGGCTTTGTCGAAATGAGTACCACGCAAAACCAGGGGGCGCCCGACGCCCCCAAAACCGCCATGCAGCGCATCCTGGATACGGTGGAACGCGTCGGCAATCGCGTGCCGCATCCGGTGATGATCTTTGTCTATCTGATCGTCTTTGTGGTGCTGCTTTCCGCCGTGTTGGCGCTGCTGGGCGCGCAAGTGACTTATCAGGCCTATAACCCCGCCACCGGCAAGATCGAAGAAGCCACAACGGCGGCGCGGAGCCTGCTGACCATTGATGGCATTCGCTTCATGTTCACCGGCGTGGTGCCGAATTTCATGGGCTTCAATGCGGTTGGCGTGATCATTGTCGCCATGGTGGGCGTTGGTGTCGCGGAAGAAGCCGGCTTGGTGAAGGCGCTGATCCGTAAGTTGGTGATTGTCGCGCCGCCGAAGCTGCTGACCTATATCCTGGTGTTTGTCGGTATTGTTTCATCCATCGCGGCGGATGCGGGCTATCTGGTGCTGATCCCGCTGGCGGCGGCGGCCTTCATGTCGGTCGGTCGGCATCCCTTGGCTGGCCTGGCAATGGCTTTTGCGGCGGTCGCTTCCGCCTTCATGGTCAATGTCATGATCGTGCCGGTGGATGGCATTTTGACCGAAATCACCAATGACGCGGCGCGGCTGGTCAACCCCAATGCATCCATTGATCTGGCCGCGAATGTCTGGTTTTCCATAGCGTCTGTCGCCGTGCTGACAGTGCTGATTGGGGTGATTACGGAACGGGTGATTGAACCCCGCCTTGGCGCCTATACGGGCGATTACCATGTGCCTGGCGAAAACGTGCTGTCAGACGCCGAATATAAGGGCTTGCGTGCCGCGCGGAATGCGCTGTTCGCCGTGCTGGCTTTCATTGGCCTTCTGACGCTGCCGCCGGGCGCGCCGCTGCGCAATCCGGAAACCGGCGCCATTATCGGGTCGTCTCCCTTCATGGGCAGCCTGATTGTTTCCATCGCGCTGATCTTCCTGGTGTGCGGCATTGCCTATGGCCGCGCGGCGGGCACCATGCGTTCGGCTGGTGAGGCCATTGCCGCCATTCAGAAATCCATCGGCGCGCTGGCGGGGCTGATCCTGCTGTTGCTGGTGATCAGCCAATTCATCGCCATTTTCAATTATTCCAACATGGCGACACTGGCTGCGGTTTCCATGGCGGATTTCCTGGAAAAGCTGAACCTGCCCACGGTTGCCCTGCTGATCGGCTTTGTGATTGCCGTGTTTGGCATTGACCTGATCATCACGGCGGCGGTGGCGAAATGGGCGATCTTCGCGCCGGTTTTCGTGCCGCTGCTGATGCAGCTTGGCGTAGACCCGGAAGTGGTGCTGGCGGCTTATCGTGTGGGTGATAGCCCGATGAATTCCATCACGCCGCTCAATGCCTATTTCGCCATGATCGTGACATTCGCCATCAAGTATCAGAAGGATGCGGGGGTGGGCACGGTGATTGCGCTGATGCTGCCCTATGTCATCGCGATTTCCGTGGTCTGGACCGTGCTGCTGGCGGCTTGGTATATGCTCGGCCTGCCTTGGGGGCTCTAGCCTATGCATGACATCACCATCATGGCCGCGATCATCCTCGCGGCCATTGTGCTTTTCATCTGGAACCGCATCCCGGTCATTCTGGTGGCCATGGGTGTCGGCATGGCGCTTTACGCGACCGGCCTTGTCACGCTGAACCAGGCGCTATCGGGCTTTGGTGATCCGGCAGTGATGTTCATCGCAACACTTTTTGTCGTGAGCGCGGCGCTGGACCGCACGGGCGTTACCGCCTGGGCCGGGCAAATGCTGATCAAGGGCGCCGGCGAGAATAGCCGCACCAGGCTCATGGTGCTGATTTCCCTGCTGGCGGCGATGTTGACGGCGCTGATCAGCCTGAATGGCGCGATCGCGGCACTTTTGCCGGTGGCGGTGGTGCTGGCACTCAGGCTTCGGCTGCCGCCATCGCAATTGCTCATGCCGATGGTTTTCGCCGCGCATGCGGGATCAAAACTTGCCTTGACCGGATCGCCCGTGAACGTGCTGGTGAGTGAGGCGGCCTTGGATGCCGGTTACCGCGCCATAGGCTTTTTCGAATTCACCATTATCGGCATTCCGCTGCTGCTTGGTGTCATTACCATCACCCTGCTGTTTGGGCGCAAGCTGCTGCCGCATCGCGCCGGTGAGACAATGAGTGCGGATTTCAGCCGCCATGCCACCACGCTGGTTGAACAATACCGGCTGAAGGAAGGGCTGTTCCGGCTGCGGCTGCGCGCTTCGTCACCACTTATTGGGCAGCCGCCTTCGGCGCTCAAGGAAAACAGCTGGGGCGCGTTGCGGCTTGTTGCGGTGAATGATGGCGCATCGGGCGATAGGCTGCGCCGCCCCACCATGGCTGAGGGTGATTCGCTCATTGTCTCTGGCGAGGCTGAAGATGCGGCGCGGCTTGCCACAGAACAGCATTTGGCCTTCCGCCTGGAAAACAGCGATGAGGATTTGCGCGACAGCCTGTTCAATCGCAGTTCCGGCCTGGCGGAGGTGATGATCCCGCCGCGGTCTGAAATGATCGGGCAGACAGCCTATCAGGGCATGATCACGGAAAGCGGTGATCTTGTGGTCATCGCGATTCAGCGTGCTGGTGAGGATCTGGGCGCGGCGCCAGTGCAATTGCAGGCGGGCGACACCATGCTGCTGCAAGGCACCTGGAAGGCGCTGGATACGCGCTTGGCTGACCCGCAGGTACTGGTGGTGAATTCGCCTGATACGGTGCGCCGTCAGGCAGTGCCGCTGGGTGCCGGCGCCTGGACCACGATTGGCGTCTTGGCCGGCATGGTGTTCTTTCTCGCGACCGGGCTTCTGCCAGGTGCGGTGGTGGGCATCGCGGCCTGCTTTATCCTTGTGTTGTCGCGTGTGCTGACCGTGGATCAAAGCTACCGCGCGATTGACTGGACCACGGTGATCCTGGTCGCGGCCATGATGCCGCTTTCCACCGCCATGGTGCAGACCGGCGCGGCGCAATTGATGGCGGATGGCTTGGTCGCCATGGCCGCGGGCGGCAGCCCGATGATCCTGTTGGCGGGGCTGTTTGTGCTGACGGCGGTGCTTGGCCAATTGATCAGCAATACCGCAACGGCGCTGATCATCATCCCCGTTGGTGTCGCTGCTGCAACCTCCATGGGGATTTCGCCGGCACCAGTGCTGATGAGCATCGGGATCGCGGCAGCGGCGGCGTTTCTGACGCCGATCGCGACACCGACGAACCTCATGGTCATGCGCCCGGGCGGTTATGCCTTTGGCGATTACTGGAAATTCGGCCTGCCGATGATGATCTGGTTCTTTTTGATCAGCGTCTTTGTTGTGCCGCTGATCTGGCGCTTCTGAACCATGCCGCGCCTGACACGCGTGCTGCTAAGTGCATCGGCGGCGCTTATGGCGCTGCCCGCATTGGCGCAAACACCGGCGCAGCAACAAGCTGACCCGGCAGGCACTTTCGCCTTCCTGCTGGAAAACGATACCTTTTCCGGCAATGATCGCTTCTATACCAATGGCTTTCTATTCGCCTGGCGCGCCCCTTCCTATGATCCGCCGGCCTGGCTTGCAGGGCTGACCGAGGGGCCAAACCTGTTCTTCCCGGGCGGCGTCACCCGTTGGGGTCTCAGTTTCGGACAGAAGATTTACACGCCGGAAGATACGCTGGCGAATAACCCGGACCCGAAGGACCGGCCCTATGCCGCCTGGCTCTATGGGGCGGTGACGCTCCATTCCTATACGGCGCGGGAATTGGGCACGCTGGAATTGCAGCTTGGTGTTGTTGGGCCATCCGCGCTCGGCGAATGGGTGCAGAATACCACGCATGATCTGATGCGGATTGATCGCGCCTATGGCTGGGATTACCAGATTCGCGATGAACCCGGTGTCAATCTGGTGGCCAATCGGCAATGGCGGCTGAATGGTGAACCCGATTCCGCAGGCCGACGCTTCGGCTGGGTGCCGAGCCTCGCGGCCAGTCTTGGCAATGTGCATACCTATGCCGCCGGCGGCATGATGCTGCGCTACGGGACGGAACTGGAAGCGGATTTCGGCCCGCCGCGCGTGCGCCCGGTCTCCGCCGGTTCGATCTTCTTCCAACCGACCGAGCGCTTTGGCTGGTATGTTTTTGGCGGTGTCGAAGGCCGCGCGGTGGCGCGTGACATTTCGCTGGATGGCAATACCTGGCGCGATAGCCGCAGCGTGGATCGCGAAGTGCTGGTGGGCGATGCCAGCGCGGGCCTTGCGCTGATTTTTGGAAGCGCGCGCTTGACCGCGACCTATACGATCCGCAGCAAGGAATTCGAAGCCCAGCGTGAGGCTTCGCAATTCGGTTCCATCAGCATCGCCTTCCGGTTTTAGTCAGGCCGCAAGAGATACCCGGCACAGCAACGCGACACTCCGCCAAGGCGCGGCGCCGCCGCTTGTTCCAAGCTTCCGTCAAGAAAGTCTGGGCTTCAGCGCCAAAAGACACAGGGGGCACGCAAATGAAATCAAAATGGGCCGGCGCGGCCATGCTGGGTCTGATGGTGGGTGCTGCCCCAGCCTATGCGCAGCAGCCAACCATGGAAGAATTGATGCGGCGCATAGATGCGCTGCAACAACGTGTGAATGAACTTGAACGCGAACGCCGCCCGCAGCGCCCGGCAGCGGTTGCCGCACCTGTGCCCGCACCGGCACCAGCCGCGCCGGCACGCGCCGCAGCACCTCGCACAGCGCCAGTGGCTGCCGCTGCCGCCCCTGTCGCCGCACCCGCGCCACGATCGCCTGAGGTCGTGCGCGCTGAGGTGGATGAGGCACTGCGCGGCAGCCTGGATGGGCTTGCCATGCGTATCCCGAATTCGGATACGACCGTGCGGCTTTATGGCTTTCTCCGCCTGACCGCCTATCAGGATTTCAATGCGCGCAACCCGACCGATGCGGCTTCTGTGCAGGGGATTCCGCTGACCGCCAAAAACACGCAGCCCGGCGGCTTTGATGTCACCGCACGCAGTTCGCGCTTTGGTTTTGACACCCGCAGCGATACCGGCTGGGGACGGCTTGATACCACCATCGAAGGTGATTTCCGCGGCGAGATTTCAGCCGGCGGCGATCTCTCCTTTCGCCTGCGGCAAGCCTTTGCCGAACTGACCCGCGATGATTGGAGCTATCTGATAGGGCACACCAATAGCCTTTGGAATGAGGGGATCACCGAAGCGCTGCATGACGCGACGAACCTCAATCAATCCTTCATCCGTCAGGCGCAGCTGCGGGTGACACATCGTTTCGATAGCAATCTGATGCTGCAAGGTTCCATCGAAGCGCCCTATGGCGATATTCTGACGCAACGCGGCCCGGCCTTTTCGCCCATTCGCTTTGATGGCGGCGCCAGCCCCGCCTTTGATCAAATGCCCGATTTTCTCGCGCGCCTGACCTGGCGCGATGGTGCAGAGGAATACGTTCTGCGCGGATTGTTCCGCCAGCTTACGCTTGAACCGGATGGCACCAAGCTTGGCCCAAAGCCGAGTGAAAGCACCTTCGGCTGGGGCCTTGCCGCGCATACGCGCCTGCCACTCGGCAAATGGATCTCTGCCCTTGGCCGGGATGAGCTGATGCTGATGGGCTATTATGGTGAAGGCATTGGCCGCTATTTCGCCGGCAATACCTTCGGCCAGGGCGGGATTTCTGATATCATCACACCAACAGGCATGGATTATAGCCTTGATTCCGTGCCCAGTTACGGCGCCACCATCGGCTATCGCCGCTTCTGGAGCGATTTTGTGCGGAGCACGGTTTCCTATGCTTATGCCCGGCAGGATTTCTCTTCCTCAATCCGCTTCGCAGCCGGATCGGATGGCGCGCTGGCGCGCAACCGGGAAATGCAGCAGGTCATCGCCAATCTGATCTGGAGCCCCTTTGCTGATCGCCCGACCAGCCGCATGCCCTTTGGCTGGCTTGATCTTGGCCTGGAATATGTCTTCAGCCGGCGTGATCTTGAAGATGGCGCGGCGGCGGTGGGTTCAAATGGCGTCGGCCATGGCATCGCCAATCGCCTGCTTGCCGTTGGCATTGTGCGGTTCTGAAGTTGCAGAAAACATAAAAAAACCGGCCATGATGGTTTTAGGGGTCAGTTCTGCCACCATGGCCGGCGGGGCCGGAGGTTGCGCCCATTGCGGCGCGCATTATTCTTTCTCCAGCCTTACCATTCGGCGGCGCGCCGGATCAGGCGCGCCGCCAGATTTTCAACCCTGCGCGGCAGGCACGGCAATGAAGGCCGGCTTGCCATCGCGCAGGATGCGCACCGCAACCGCACCACCCGCGGCATTCGCCGCACGCAGCGCACGCACCACGGCGTCAGCGTCATCGGTCGCGGCGGCGCCAACACCCACGATCACATCGCCCCTGCGCAAACCGGCTTCCTGGGCGCGTGAATTCGGCTCCACCGCCTGCACCAGCGCGCCCTTGGCATCATTGGGCAGACGGAGTGAGGCACGCGCGTCCGGCGTGATGGGCAGCAGCGAAACACCAATACGCGGCGCGTTGGATTCCTCGGCACCCGCGCGGGCAGGTTCCGCACCAGGCTGCGCGGCGATATCCACCCGCAGGCTGGCTTCCGCACCATCGCGCCAAAGCTTCAGATCGGCCTTTGCGCCGGGGCGGAGATCCGCCACGCTGCGCGCCAGGTCACGCGGGTTGCGCACTGCCTTGCCATCCAGCGCCGTCACCACATCACCGGGCTTAAGGCCGGCCTTGGCGGCGGGGCTGTCATTTTCCACACTCGCCACAAGCGCGCCTTGTGGTGCTTCCGCGCCCTTGGCCGGCAGTTTCAGCGCTGCCGCCATGGCGGTGTTCACCGGCTGGGTGGAAACGCCCAGGAAGCCGCGCTCCACATGGCCTTTCTCACGCAATTCGGCGACCACGCGCTTCACCATATTGGACGGCACGGCAAAGCCAATGCCAACCGAACCGCCGGTTGGGCTGAAGATCGCGGTATTCACGCCAATCACGCCGCCATCGCGGGCGAAAAGCGGCCCACCGGAATTGCCCTGATTGATCGGCGCATCCACCTGGATGAAATCATCATAGGGTCCAGCGCCAATATCGCGGCCAGTCGCGGAAATCACGCCCGTGGTCACCGTGCCGGACAAGCCGAAGGGATTGCCCATGGCCACCACCCAATCACCGGGCTGGGCGCGTTCGGAATCGCCAAGCGCCACGAAGGGCAGCGGCGCGCCGGCTTCAATCTTCAGCAGCGCGACATCGGTCCGCGCATCACGGCCCACCAGGCGGGCCTGGAATTCGCGGCCATCTTCCAGCTTTACCGTGACGCGGTTGGCGCCTTCCACCACATGGTTATTGGTGACGATGAAGCCGGCGGCATCAATGATGAAGCCCGAACCCGTGCCCTGCACGCGGCCCTGGCCGGGGTTGGGCATGCCCGCCTCAGCGCGCGGCGCCTTGCCGGCGACATTGATGGTGACAACGGCGGGGCGAACAGCCTTCACCAGCTCGGCAAAGCCGGCGGCGGGGGCGGTGCGGTCAAGCGTAATGGCCGGGGCAACAGGCGCAGGGGCATTCTGCGCGTGAACGGCAAGGCCGGTAAGCGCGGTTGAGCCAAGCAGCAGGCCGAGCAGCGCATAGCGCGCAGTGCGGCGGGCGGGGCTGGATGTAGCCATGTGTTTTGTCTCCATCTAAACAGGCACGGCGCTGATTCGCTTCGCCTTGACTGCGAAAATGGAGAAATCCCGCTGTAAAGTCCCGAACGCGAAGCTGAAATGATTTTCAGCTTTCTACCCTTGCCCGTGAGAGATCCACCGTGACGCAAAGCCCTGGCGCGGCATCGGATAATACCGGCGCCGCGCCATGCAGCTTTGCCACCGCCGCCACCAGCGCCAGGCCAAGCCCGCTGCCAGGTGTGCCGCGGCTACGGTCCAGCCGATAAAAGCGGCGCAGCACACGCGCGCGTTCTTCCTGCGGCACGCCTGGGCC
>JADCGG010000207.1 GCA_020249125.1 Roseomonas sp.
CGCTGCGGTGCGTTGGGGGCCGCAGGGCGTGCGCGTCAATTCCGTCCATCCCGGCTATTTGCCGCCGATGTTAGGGGGTACGAATGGGCCAGGACGTTCAGCGAAGATTCCATTGACGCCGCTGCGCCGTTTGGGCGAGCCGATCGAGGTTGCCTATGGCGTGCTGTTCCTTGCATCTGATGAGGCTTCCTTCATCACGGGGACCGAATTGGTGATTGATGGCGGGTTCATCGCGCAATAGCTTCGGGGCTTCCTTATGAAAATTGTTGACGCACAGATTCATATCTGGTCCAAGGGCACGCCTTCCGGTCTGCATCGGAAAGTGTCTTCCTTCACGGCAGAGGAAGCCTTGCACGAAATGGATGAGGCCGGCGTGCAAGCGGCGGTGATCCATCCGCCAGCAAACTGGGATCCCGATTCCAATGCCATGGCGGTGGAAGCGGCGCGGCGCCATCCGGACCGCTTCGCAGTGATGGGGCAATTCCCGCCCATGCGGCCGGAATCGCGGCATTTGATTCATGGCTGGAAGAATCAGCCGGGAATGCTCGGGCTGCGTTGGTCCTTGTTGCATCCTGCTGAGCAGATCTGGCTGCGTGATGGGACGCTGGACTGGATTTGGCCAGCCGCGGAGAAGGAAGGCCTGCCGGTTGCGTGCATGGGTGGGCTGTTCCTCGGGGAATTTCGCCAGATCGCGGAAGCGCATCCGAATCTCAAGATGATCCTGGATCATTGCGGCCTGGTGCGCACCGGCCAGGATGAGGCAGCCTTTGCGAATTTGGATGAATTGGTGGCCTTGGCGAGGCTGCCCAATGTGGCAGTGAAGGCGACCGGTGCGCCGCATTATTCGACGCAGGGCTATCCTTATCGCAATATCCATGATGGTTTGCAGCGGATTTTCGATGCCTTCGGACCAAAGCGCTTTTTCTGGGGCACGGATATCACCCGCATGCCGTGCAGCTATCGGCAATGCGTGACCTTCTTCACCGAGGAATTGCGCTGGCTGAAGGGTGAGGATCTGGAATGGGTGATGGGCCGCGCGGTATGTGAGTGGCTCGGGTGGAATTTGCGCTTCGATTGATGCGGCGCAAGAAAAGGGGAAGCGCCATGAAGGCTGATTATGTAATTGTGGGCGGCGGTTCGGCGGGCTGCGTGCTGGCCAATCGCCTATCCGAAGACCCGGGCAATCAGGTGCTGCTGATTGAAGCCGGCGGAAAGGATTGGAATCCGCTGATCCATATTCCTGCCGGCTATATGAAATTGCTCGATCACCCGACGCTGACTTGGGGCTTCAAGGCGGATCGTGAATCCGGCTTGAACGGGCGCGAAATCAATTATCCGCGCGGGCGCGTGCTGGGCGGTTCAAGTTCGATCAATGGCATGATCTATATCCGGTCTCAGCCGGAAGATTATGATCACTGGGCGCAGCTTGGAAATCGCGGCTGGGCTTCGGAAGATGTGCTGCCCTATTTCAACAAATCGGAAAAATGGCAGGGACCGGAGAGCGCTTCGCATGGCAAGGGGGGCTTCCTTTATACCTCGCCATCGCGGGATCAGCCGGAATTATGCCAGGCGGCGATTGAAGCGGGCCAGCAAATGGGTTGGGCCTATCGCGCTGATCTGAATGATCTGCCGCATGGGCTTGGCGATCATATTGGCTGGGTGCAGCAAACACGCGGCGGGCGTTTTCGCGCGAGTGCAGCGCGGTCCTATCTGCGCCCTGCCATGGGGCGGGCCAATCTGCGCGTGATGACCAATGCCCTGGTCCATCGCGTGATCTTCGAAGGCAAGCGCGCGGTGGGGGTGGAGTTTTCGCGCGCCGGTGTCACGGAACGCGCCGATGCGGCGTTTGAGGTGATCCTTTCCGCCGGTGCGATTGGCTCACCGCATATCCTGCAACTTTCCGGTGTGGGGGATGCGGCGCATTTGGCGGGGCTCGGCATTCCCGTGCAGCATGAATTGCGCGGCGTGGGACGGAATTTTCAGGACCATTTCCTGGTGCGCGTACAAGCCGTGGTGAAGGATGTGGCCACCTTGAATGAGCGCACGCGCGGCCTGCGACTGGCTGGCGAGGTGCTGAAATTCGCGGTGTTTGGGCGTGGTGTGCTTACCTATGCGGCCTCACTGCTCGCCGCATCCTTCAAGGCTTTGCCGGAAAGTGCCACGCCCGATATGCAGGCGTTGTTTGCTTCCGCGAGCTACGCGCCGGGTGCAGCGCGGGTATTGGATACCAGGCCCGGCATGACCGCTGGCGTTTGGCAAATGCGCCCGGAAAGCCGCGGCTTTATCAAGGCGCGCAGTGCCGATCCGCGCGAACAGCCGATCATCAACCCGAATTACCTCGCGGAAGATCGTGACCAGCGCAGCATTGTCGCGGGGCTTCGCCTGATGCGTGAATGGTTCAGCAAGCCTGCGCTGCAGCGCTATATGGTGGCGGAATCCATGCCCGGGCCGGAAGTGCAAAGCGATGAGGAATGGCTGCATTACGCGCGCCAGATTGGCAGCACGGTGTTTCATGCCTCCTGTTCCTGTCGTATGGGGCCGGATGTGATGTCGGTGGTGGATGAACGGCTGCGTGTGCATGGCCTGGAGGGGCTGCGCGTGATTGATGCTTCCGTCATGCCCGCCGTAACCTCCACCAATACCAATGCGCCGACGATCATGATTGCGGAAAAGGGCGCGGATATGCTGCGCGCGGATGCGCGGGCGAGGCTGGCGGCGTGATTCCCTGGGTGTTTTGCGCGGCGCAGGCGCCGCATCGCGCGAAATCTGATCCTGATCAAATCACGGCCCGACCCTTGGGGCAGGATTAAGCCTGTTTGGTTTTGTGCGTATTTGCGTAAATATGGCGGGGAAAGGGTCAGCACGGCCCGGAAAGCGGTAGGAAATCGGACATGAGCGCAGTGATGGAAGCGACACAGGCGAAGGGCAGCGACAAGGGCCTCGATTTCGACGCCATTGTCATCGGCGCGGGCATGTCCGGGCTTTATCAGCTGATCCGGCTGCGCCAATTGGGCATGAAGGCGCGCGTGTTTGAAGCCGGTACGGGTGTGGGCGGCACCTGGTATTGGAACCGCTATCCGGGTTGCCGCTTCGATTCGGAAAGCTATTCCTATGGCTATTCCTTCGACAAGGACCTGCTGAAGGAATGGCATTGGACCGAGCATTTCGCGCCGCAGCCGGAAACCGAACGCTATCTGAACCTGGTTGCCGACAAATATGATTTGCGCCGCGATATCCAATTCCAGGCCCGCGTGAAGGCTGCGCGTTGGGATGAGGCCGCGCGCCATTGGACGGTGGAATTGGAAGGTGGCAGCACGCATAAAAGCCGTTTTCTGATCACGGCGATTGGCGCGCTTTCCGCGCCGACCATGCCGCAATTTCCGGGCATTGCCGAATTCAAGGGCCAATCCTTCCATACCGGGCTTTGGCCCAAGGAAAAGGTGGATTTCACGGGCAAGCGCGTGGCGGTGATTGGCACGGGCGCATCCGGCGTGCAGACCATTCAGGAAGTCGCCAAGACTGCGAAGGAATTGGTGGTGTTCCAGCGCACGCCCAATTGGTGCGCGCCTTTGCATAATGGCAAGATCAGCGCCGAGGAAATGGCGGAAATCCGCAGCCGCTATGATCAGATTTTCAAGCGCTGTGAGGAAACCTTCTCCTGCTTCCTGCACACGCCCGATCCGCGCAATACCTTCGATGTTTCGGCGGAAGAACGCGAAGCCTTCCTGGAAAAGCTCTATTCCGAAAAGGGCTTCGGGATTTGGGTCGGCAATTTCAAGGATTTGCTCACCAATCGCGCCGCTAATGAGGAAGTTTCGCGTTTTGTGGCGAATAAAATTCGCCAGCGCGTGAAGGATCCGAAAGTGGCGGAGATGCTGATTCCGAAGAATCACGGCTTCGGCACCCGCCGCGTACCGTTGGAAACCTTCTATTTCGAAGTCTACAACCAGCCGAATGTGAAGCTGGTAGATAGCAAGGCAACACCGATCGAGCGCATTACACCAACAGGCATCAAGACCAGTGATGCCGAATATGAATTCGACATTATCGTTTATGCGACAGGCTTTGATGCGCTGCGCGGCGCGTTTGACCGGATTGAATTCCAGGGCGCGAATGGCGCCACACTCAAGGAAATCTGGCAGGATGGCGCGACATCGCTGGTTGGCATGCTGCAAAGGGGCATGCCGAATATGTTCATGCTGCTCGGCCCCCATACCGCGCTTGGCAATATTCCGCGCTCCATTGAATTCAATGTGGAATGGGTGAGCGATTTGCTGGGTTACGTGCAAGCCAAGGGCATCACGCGCGTGGAAGCAACCGAAGCGGCGATGGGAAAATGGATGGATCACGTCATGGAATTGGCCAAGGGCCTGCTTTCCATGGAGGTGGATTCCTGGATGACCGGCGTCAATCTGAATGTCGCGGGCAAGCAAAAGCGCATTGTCGCGCGCTATACCGGCAGCGCGCCAAGCTACCGCGCCTGGGCCAATGATATGGCGGCTGCGGGCTATGCCGGGATTACGCTGGAATAGGCAAAGTGTCACGCATTGAAGGCAACGGTGCCAAGCGCGGCAAGATCATAACCGCCAAGCCATGCGGCGCGTGTGGCGAAAACCTTGCCCCGCGTGAAGGCCAGTAATTTCTGTACGGGATCGCTGAAGAAATGGCGGCGATCCATTACAAGATCGAAACGCTCATGAAATAGCGGCAGGAAGGTCAGGCCGCGCGCTGCGGCCTCGGCGCGAATGCCAAAACCCGCATCGGCACGGGCTTCGGCGACACTGGCCGCGACTTCATCTTCGGAAAGCGCGGGGCTTGGCAGGAAGCCGATCTGATCAAGGCGAAGCCCCGCTTCTGAAAGCAAATGTGTCAGCAAGACATGGCTGCCCGCGCGCGGCTGCCGCCCCGCGACCCGCAAGCCAGGCCGCGCCAGATCCGTAATGCCTGTCAGCGCTTCGGGATTGCCCGGCGGCAGGATCAAGCCTTGCTCTCGCCACGCCCAGGTAATGCCGACAAAGCCGCGCCCGCGCAGAAACTCCCGCGCCGCAGGCTCATTGAAACTACTGCTATCGGGGTCCAGCAAATGGCTTGCCGCGACCAAAGCCTCACCAGCGGCCAGCGCAATCAGCCCATCCAGGCTACCCCCACCACGCAGGGCAAGCCCGCTGCCGGATTGCCGCACGGCCCAATCAAGCAAAGGGTCATGGCTGCCGGCCAGGATGGGCGGCGGGTCAAGGCGCTGCGCGGCGCCGGCATCGGCCTGTGCGGCGAGCCAGCGTTCCAGCTGCTGTCGCGGGAAAAGCCATTTACCGCCAAGCTGCGCCGCCGGCAGCTTTTGGGCGCGCGCAAGCTCATAAAGCGAGCGTTCGGAAAGGCGGAGGAAGCGCGCGGCTTCCTTGAGGGTCAGCACATCAGGCATCAGCTGGCGAAATTCGGCAAAAACCGGCAGTCAGTCAAGCCGACTGCATAATTGACGTAGGTTGCACCCACCTGCATCTAAAGCCCGATACCGGGAGGATCGGGTGGGGGATCTCGCCAGCGCATTCAGAACAGCCCTTGGCCTGATCCTGTCCCTGGATCCGGCGGTGCTGGCCATTGTGACGCTGTCCCTGCGCGTAAGCCTCTCCGCGCTGGTGCTGGCAGCGCTGATCGGCCTGCCGATGGGGGCGCTTTTGGCGGTGGCGCGGTTTCCGGGGCGAGGCAGCGTAATCACGCTGATCAATGCGCTGATGGGGTTGCCGCCAGTGGTGGCAGGGCTGCTGATTTATCTGCTGCTGTCGCGCTCGGGACCGCTTGGATCCTTAGGGCTGCTTTTCACGCCCACAGCCATGATCATCGCACAGGCAGTATTGATCACGCCGATCCTTGCAGCGCTGACGCGCCAGGTGCTGGAAGGCATGTGGGACGAATATGCCGAGCAGTTGCGCTCCTTCGGGGCGGGGCCGTGGCGCGCGGTGCCGACGCTGTTGTGGGATGGGCGCTTTCTGCTGCTGACAGTGTTGCTTGCCGGGTTTGGCCGTGCGGCAGCGGAAGTAGGCGCGGTGATGGTGGTGGGTGGCAATATTGAAGGCTTCACCCGTGTGATGACCACCGCGATTGCGCTTGAAACGAGCAAGGGTGACTTGCCGCTGGCGCTGGCACTTGGGATGGTGCTGATGGTGATTGTGCTTGGCGTGAATGCGCTGGCGCAAGGGGTGCGCGGGATTGCCGCGCGCTGGGCCGGCTGACATGCGCGCGCCCGATTCCATTCTGCCGCTAACTGCCGAAGGCTTGGGTTTTTCTGTCGGTGGAGTCGAGATTCTGCGCGATATTTCGCTGAAGATTACCGCCGGCGCACCGACGTTGCTGATTGGTGCCAATGGTGCCGGCAAAAGCGTATTGTTACGGCTGTTGCATGGTTTGCTGAAGCCCTCGGCCGGGCGCGTTTTCTGGTCCAGCCCGCCCGAGCATGCCGCGCGGCGCCAGGCGATGGTGTTTCAGCGCCCGGTGCTGCTGCGCCGATCCGTGCTGGCCAATGCGCTTTATCCCATGGCTTTGGCGGGCGTCGCGCAGGGCGAGCGCGAAGCGCGCGCGGCGGAAGCCTTGGCGCTGGTTGGCCTTGCCGATCGCGCGTCTGATCCGGCGCGCAAACTTTCTGTTGGTCAGCAACAGCGGCTTGCCTTGGCGCGTGCCGCTGCCTTGCAGCCGGAATTGCTTTTTCTGGATGAGCCTTCCGCCAGCCTTGATCCCGCCGCGACGCGTGCGGTGGAGGAGATTGTGCTGAAGCTCGCCGCGCGCGGCACCAAAATTGTCATGACAACGCATGATCTGGCGCAGGCGCGGCGGCTGGCGGGCGATATCATCTTTTTGCATCGCGGCAGCGTGTTGGAAAAGGCGCCGGCTGCGGCATTTTTCCAGCGGCCCGCTTCAGCCACGGCACGCGCCTTTTTGCGCGGCGAATTGGTGTGGTGAAGCTTCGGAGAAAAGGGAGAGAAACATGATCAGTATTTTCCGACGCGGCATTTTGCCGATGTTGCTTGCGGCCTTCGCATTGCCTGCCCTTGCGCAGGAACGCAGCATTACGGTTGCTTCCACCACCAGCACGGAACAATCCGGATTGTTTGGCCATATCCTGCCGATTTTCACGCGCGAGGCCGGCATTTCTGTGCGCGTGGTGGCTTTGGGCACTGGCCAGGCCTTGGATGTGGGCCGGCGCGGCGATGCGGATGTGGTGTTTGTGCATGATCGCGCGGCGGAAGAACGCTTTGTCACTGATGGTTTTGGCGGGCCGCGGCGCCATGTGATGTTCAATGATTTTGTGATCACCGGCCCCGCCGCTGATCCCGCGCGCATCGCCGGGCTTGGTGATACGGCGGAAGCGCTGCGCCGCATCGCCGCCGCCCGCGCGCCCTTCATCAGCCGAGGTGATCGCAGCGGCACCCATGCGGCGGAGCTTCGCTTGTGGCAACAGGTCGGCATTGATCCTGCCACCGGGCGCGGCCAATGGTATCGTGAAGTGGGGCAGGGCATGGGGCCGGCGTTGAATACCGCCGCAGCGCAGGGCGCCTATATCTTGGCTGATCGCGGCACCTGGCTGAGTTTTCGCAATCGGCAGGATCAGCGCATTTTGATCGAAGGTGATACGCGGCTGTTCAATCAGTACGGCGTCATGCTGGTGAATGCGCAGCGCCATCCGCATGTGAAGGCTGCCGATGGGCAGCGCTTCATTGATTGGCTACTCTCAGGCGCCGGTCAGGCCGCGATTGCTTCCTATCGCATCAATGGGGAACAGCTTTTCTTCCCCAATGCGGATAAGCCGGAACCGGTTTCGTGAAACCGTATCAGGTCACCGCGACGCGCGCTTCGGCGCGCGCCTGACGGCCTTTTTCATCCGTCCAGATGAATTCAAAATGGCCAGGCTTTTCCATCCGCACGAAAAACACGTGATAGGGATTGGTCGCGGTGCCATTCTGAAAATCGGCGGCAAAGAGCGTTTCGCCATTCAGCCGAACCATCAGCCGCGTCAACATATCGCGCGGCAAGGCGCGGCCTGCTTCGTGACGCAGCCCGGTTTCCATCGGGTGTTCGATCAGGGTGCGGATTTCAATCACCTCACCGGCGCGGGCGCTGCGCGGGATGCGAATGCGGGGCTGGGCTGGCAACGCGCTCATGAAAGGCACCCCCCGGCGCCAACGCGCAATTACGCGCTGGCACGCAGGACGCGACCAGTGCTGGTTTCCGCGAGCACGATCAGCCGCTGATCTTCTGCCAGGCGAATGCGCGTTTGCACTTCAGCGCGCGCCAGCATCGGCGTCAGGCGAAAAGTGGCGACTCCGGGTGTTGGGTTGCGAGAGGCGAAGACATGAATGGCGCTGATGTGGTCCTGCGCTGTCATCGGGCTTTCCACCACAATGCCAAGCGGCACCTGGCCGCCATTTTCGGCAAGCGCGGGCACGCGCAACAGAATGCCGCCATCGGTGACGGGCTTATCGCCAACCGCGTCCCGCAGGGCGGCATTGAGGGTATCATCGGCCCGTGCCGCGACGGCGAAGGGCAGCGCGAGAAGCGCGAGGCAGGTTCTGCGAGCGATCATCAACACCTCCATGCCGCGCCGTGGAATAGGGGGGACGCAGCAAGAAAATCTCCAGCCTTGGGCGACTTGTGACCCGGTTGAACGTTGATATGGCTGCTGAATTTTCCAGGCGCAAGCAAAAATTTTTAATGCTATCAGCGGATTAGGGGGGATAAAGGGCTTGCTGCCCAGGTGGCGAAATTTGGAAATTCTTTCTCAATGATCGAGGCGGAATAGCGGGCGCAACCGCAGCCCCAGCCAATTGCCGGCGAGGCCCGGCAGGATCCAAAGCCAGCCATGCAGGCTGCCGGAAGCAATCCCCGCCACATAGGCGCTGATATTGCAGCCCGAAGCCATGACGGCGCCATAACCGAGCAAGAGGCCGCCCATGACGGAGGCGCAACAATGCCGCCACGGCAATCGCCATTGCGGTTTGAAACGCGCGGCAAGTGCGGCGGCGAAAAACGCACCCAGCATCAGGCCGAAATTCATCACACTGCTCCGTTCCGCGAGAAGCGGGCGGAGAAAGGCTTCCGTGCGTGTCGGGTCTTCCCAAAACATCCAGAAGGCGGGTTCATCCCAGCCCAACTCAGCGACGATGCGCGAACCCCAGAGTGGGAAGGATGCCGTGATCACCCAGGGCCGCCCGGCAGCCCAAAGCGTAATGATGTTGAGAATGGCGAGAATAATCGCGGCCATGGCCCAGGACCAACGCCGCGGTGATGCTGCTGATGGCGCGCTGAAGATCGGTTCAACGCGACCATGGCGACGCTGTTCGATCACACGCGAACCCAGCGCAACAAACGCGAAAATCATGATGCTGCCGATCATGGTCGGCCATAATCCAATCAACTCCGGCAGGGATGTCGCGGCAAGCGCCGGCAGATCGGCCCATCTTTCGGAATCATAAGCGGCGATGGTGGCACCGATGATGAAGAACATCAGCGTCAGCAGCATGCGCGTATTGCCGCCGCCTGCGGTGTAGAGCGTGCCGGAAGCGCAGCCACCGCCCAATTGCATGCCAATGCCGAAAATGAAGGCGCCGATGACAACCGCGAGCCCTGCGGGAAACACAATGCCGCGCACCGGCGCACCGGCCAGCGTGCCGGCATGAATTGCAGGCAGCATAATGATAACGAGAACGCCGAGCATAAGCATTTGCGCGCGCAGCCCCGCGCCGCGCCCATCCGCCAGCGCCTGGCGAAAGCCGCCGGCGAAGCTGAAGGCGCCGCAATAAAGCGTAAAGCCTAGGGCAGCGCCCAGACCCCACAGCAGCGCGTGATTGACGCCATAGTGCAACGCCAACCCAAACGCGCCCAGCAGCAAAAGCAAAGCTGCGATGATGGCTGGCAGGGCTTGGGGCAAAGCGTTGGGCCTTTTGCGTTAAAGGATGAAAACCGGAATCAATGACAGCACCAATGCCAAGGCCATGGCGTAGTTGAAAAGCCGAAAAGCGCGATCAGAAGTGAGCAACCGGCCAATGGCCACCCCAAAACCGCACCAGAGCGTTGAGGAAATGACGCCGGCAAACAGAAAGGCCGCTGCCACACGCGCGGCCTCAGACCAGACAGGCGCCTCCGGCAGGGTATAGGCCGCTAGGGCGCCAACCGCCATGATCCAGGCCTTGGGATTCACCCATTGAAATCCAGCCGCTTCGAAAAAACCGATGGGCTTAGCGGCGGCTGCGCCCTTGCCGCGCTCGGCTGTAGCAATGCGCCAAGCCAGATAAAGCATATAGGCAGCGCCGACATATTTCAGTGCCAGATGCAGCCAAGGCAGGGTGGTGAAAACCGCACCAAGCCCAAGCCCAAGCGCCAGCACCATGGCCGGAAAACCAAGAAAAACGCCAAGCATATGCGGCACCGCCCGACGAAAACCGAAATTGGCGCCGGAGGCCGTGAGCATGGCGTTGTTCGGCCCGGGCGTGCAGCTTGTAGTCAAGGCAAAACCAAGCAGCGCCCAGAAAAGCGGATCATGCAAAGCGGTTTTCCCCAAGGTTGGGAAGGCAGAAAGCGCGCTTCCTAAGCGGGCTGAGATGCGATGGCAATGGCCTGCGCTTCAGGTGCGGTCTGGACGCGCGCGCCAAGCTGTATCACGCTGCGCACATCACGCGCCTGATCGGAGACGCCCATGGGTTCCCTGCTTTTTTCACCGCTCACCATTCGCAGCGTGACGATTCCGAACCGCGTGGTGATGCCGCCGCTTTGCCAATATTCCGCGATCGAAGGTTTGGCGAATGATTGGCATATGGTGCAGCTTGGCCGTTTTGCTGTTGGTGGCTTCGGGCTGATTTTCACCGAGGTGACTTCCGTCATGCGGGAAGGCCGCATCACCCATGGTGATCTTGGGCTTTGGTCCGATGCGCATATTGAACCGGTGCAGCGGCTTGCGCGCTTCATCAAGGCGCAGGGCGCGGTGCCGGCGATGCAGCTTGGCCATGCGGGGCGCAAGGGTTCTTCGCAACGTGCCTTTGAAGGCAATGGACCCTTGGGCGCGCCGGAGGCTGCCAAGGGCGAAAAACCCTGGCCACTGGTGGGCCCGACCGCAACGGCGATTGGTGAAGGCCATGTGCAGCCCGAAGCGCTGACCAAGGACGGCATGGCCGATATTCGCGAAGCTTTCGCAACCGCTGCGCGTCGTGCGCTTGCCGCCGGCTATGAGGCGATTGAGGTGCATTGCGCGCATGGCTATCTGCTGCATCAATTCCTCTCTCCGCTTTGCAATACGCGCAATGATGAATATGGCGGTGATCTTGCCGGGCGCATGCGCTTCCCGCTTGAAATTGTGCGCGCCGTGCGTGAAGCTTGGCCGGAAAGCCTGCCGCTTTTTGTGCGTATTTCCGCCGTTGATGGCGCCGATGGTGGTTGGGAAATGGAAGACAGCGTTGCCTATGCGCGCGAATGCCAGAAGCTTGGCGTTGATGTGATGGATTGCTCATCAGGCGGCATTGGCGGTAGCGCCACCGGCAGCAAGCGCGTGCCGCGCGGCTATGGTTTTCAGATTCCCTATGCCGCGCAAATCCACCGAGAGCTTGGCATGAAATCCATGGCGGTTGGGCTGATCATCGGCCCGCATCAGGCCGAAGCCGCTTTGGCGGCCGGTGATGCTGATCTGATCGCGATTGGGCGTGAAGGCATGAACAACCCGAATTGGCCCTTGCATGCGCGCGCCGTGCTGGAACCCGGCACTACCGAGGAAGTCTTTGGTTGCTGGCCGCCGCAACATGGCTGGTGGATGGAAAAACGTGGTGCGGTGATGAATGCACTCGGCACCCCGCCGGTGTAAATCTTGAAACTGAAGGAAGGAAACCTCGCATGAAGCTCGCCTATTCACCCAATAGCCCTTATGTGCGGAAATGCGTTGTGCTCGCGATTCAACGCGGCATTGATAAGCAGATGGAACTTTGGACGGTTGGTACAACCGATCCCGCGCTGGTGAAGGTCAATCCACTTTCCAAGGTGCCGACCTTGGTGCTGGATGATGGCGCTGCGCTGTATGACAGCCCGGTGATTTGCGAATATCTGGACAGTGTGGGTGATGGGCCGAAAATGTTTCCGCCCGCAGGCCCAGCGCGTTGGAAGGCGCTGCGTCAGGAAGCGCTGGGCGATGGTATTCTGGATGCAACCCAGCCGCGCCGGCGCGAAATTGCGCTGCCGCAGGATGAAGGGCGCCAATCCTACATCGCGCTGCAGCAGGGCAAGGTGAAGGCGGCGCTCGCGGTGCTGGAAGCGGAAGCGGATGACCTTGGCATGCTGACGACGATTGGCGAAATCACGATTGCCTGCGCGCTTGGCTATATGGATTTCCGTTATCCGAATGAACCCTGGCGGCCTGGCCATCCAAAGTTGGAAGCCTGGTATGCGAAGGTCGTAGCCATGCCGGCCATGACACGCACGGTCCCGCCCGGTTGAGGTAATGCGCTTGATAGGCAGGGCGCACCTTGCCGAATCTCACTTGGCCTTTCCGAAGCAGGTCAAGTGAGATCTCCTTTGCGGGCATGGCGTCCGAACCAGCAAAGCGCCGCACCGGCAAGCGGCAGCGTAGCGAGCATTGCGAAAGCGTAGCGATAGCCGTGCAATTCCTGCCCGAGCACGGCGATCAGCGGTGGCCCAAGCACGGCGCCCGCAAAGCTGAGTGAAATCACCGCACCCGATGCAGCGCCCGCGGCGCCGGGCGGGGCGAGGCGCACACTTTCGGCCACCAATACGCCATTCCATCCGGCGGTACTGGCGCCGATTGCAACAAACAGAAACACCAGAAGCAGGGTTTGGGTGCCGCCAACCAGTGGCAGCATCATCAGGAAAATCCCTGACAGCGCGCCGATCAGCATCAGCGCACGCTGACCACCCATGCGTGTATCAGCCACCAAAGCCCAGCCAATACGCGAAAGCCCGCCCACCACCTGACAGAGCCCAACCAGCGCGCCAGCCGAAACGGAATCCCAGCCAAAATCACCAATCAGCATCGCGACCATATGCGCGCCAAGGCCGATCTGGACCAAAGCGTAACAGGCAGCCGCAAGGCCAATCACGCCAAGCGCGGGTGATTTCAACAGAAGCAATGGCCCTGCCTGCACGGCAGGTGCACCACGATCCTGATCCCAATCCGCGCGCTTGAATTGAAGGCCGACCACCATCATCAGCAGCATCGCAGCCGCAAGCAGCATGGCGTTGCGCCAGCCCAGGATTTCCGCCGTGCCAGGCAGCATCAAGCCTGCCAAGGCGACCCCAAAAGGCACGCCCATTTGCTTCAGGCCAAAGACCATATTGCGGCGTGATGGCGGTGCAAGCTTGCCAAGCAATTGTGACGCGGCCGGGTTCGTCAGCCCATAGGCAAGCCCGATCAGAATCGTGGCTGGCACGGCGATGGAAAGCTCCGCGAAACTCAGCAAGGCAACGCCAATCGCCGCCGCCAGCAGCGCAATTTGCGTGGTGCGCGCCGGCCCCCATATCGCGAGCCAGCGCGGGCCATAGGCGGAAGCGAAAACCGCGCAGAGATAAACCAAGCCTACCTGATAGCCGATATTGGCGCGCGCCATGCCGAAATCCGGCGCGGCATAGGCGACCAGAACGGGCAGCGCGTAAACCGCCATGGTCGCCAAAGCTTGCGCCCCCGCCAATAAAAAAAGCGCGAGTGTGAGGCCATGAGGGCTAGTCATGCGGCGGTCTCAATCACGCCTGATGCAGGCCCCGCCGATAGGTTGAAGGCTCCATATCCTTCACCGATTTCGCGCGTTTTTCGAGCCAATAGCTTTGCGCCGGCGGCATGGCATCGAAAGCCGCCTCCACGCCAAGCTTGCGCGCGGCATCGGTTGGCCAATTCGGATTGTAGAGAATCTCCCGCCCGATCGCGACCAGATCCGCATCGCCTGCTTGCAGAATCGCCTCGGCCTGATCGGCATGTACAATCAGGCCGACCGCCATGGTGGCGATGGGTGCTTCGTGTCTCAACCGCCGCGCATATGGCACCTGATAGCCATAGCCAGGCCGCGCAGCCTTGGGCGGGCCGCCCGTGATGCCACCCGATGAACAATCCACCACATCAACGCCGGCATCACCAACAAGCTTGGCCAGGCGAATGCTCTGTTCCACATCCCAGCCCGCATCATCTTCGACTGAGAAACGCATGAAAAGCGGCTTATGCGCCGGCCAGACCGCACGGACCGCTTCCACCACTTCAAGCGCGAAGCGCATACGGTTACGTTCCGTCCCGCCATAATCATCATTGCGCCGATTGGCGGATGGCGAGAGAAATTGGTGGATCAGATAGCCATGCGCGGCGTGGATTTCGAGAACATCAAATCCCGCAGCATCCGCACGCCGCGCGGCATCCGCCCAATGCTGCACCACTTGCGGAATTTCATCGCGCGTGAGCGCACGCGGCATGGGGTCTCCGGCATCGCCGATCTCGGCACTGGGCGCGACAAGTTCCCAAGCTTCCCAATCGGTGATGGCAGGGTCTTGCACCAATGGCGCACCACCTTCCCAAGGGCGGAAGCGCCGTGCCTTGCGACCGGAATGGCCAATCTGGATCGCGGGCACTGAACCATTGGCGCGAATCAAATCTGCCACGCGCTTCATGCCGGGAATGAAAGCATCATCCCAAAGCCCGGTATCGCCAAGCGTACCACAACCGCGCCGTTCTACCTTGGTACTTTCCACTATCACCATGCCGGCACCACCTGCGGCGAAGCGGCCTGCATTCATCAAATGCCAATCCGTGATTAAGCCACGATCCGCTGCATATTGATGCATGGGTGCGACCACTACGCGGTTCTTCAGCGTAATGCCACGCTTGGTCCATGGCGTAAAAAGCAAGGGCAGGGTCATGGCAGTATCACTCTCCAAAAATTTCAAAGTCTCGATTCAGGCCACTGGTAGTGGTGGCATCATCACTTCGCTGGATGCACCGCCATCCAATGCCGGGCGATATCCACGCGGCGCGTGATCCAGACATCGCGCTTATCCGCCATGTAATCCAGCAGTCTTTGCAGCGCGACCGCGCGCGCCGGGTGGCCAATCAGGCGCATATGCAACCCAACCGACATCATCTTGGGCTGCCCCTTGCGGCCTTCCTCATAGAGCATGTCGAAGGCATCACGGATATAGGAAAACCATTGATCGGATGTGCCCATCCAGCCAGCATATTTGCCATCATTATTCGTGAGCGAATACGGCACAATCAGATGCGGTTTGTCATTCACGCGCGTCCAGATCGGTAATTCATCGCCGTAATAGTCGCTGTCGTATAGAAACCCGCCTTCTTCGACGACCAGCCGGCGCGTGTTCACGGAAGGTCCATAGCGGCAATACCAGCCATCTGGCCGATGCCCGACGGTCTTCTGCTGGCTGTCAATCGCTTTGCGGATGTGGTCGCGTTCTTCTTCTTCCGATAATTCAAAATGCTTTACCCAGCGCCAG
Organism: Roseomonas sp.; assembly: GCA_020249125.1. Taxonomy (GTDB): domain Bacteria; phylum Pseudomonadota; class Alphaproteobacteria; order Acetobacterales; family Acetobacteraceae; genus Neoroseomonas. Next base: position 15,472 of record JADCGG010000207.1, read on the forward strand.
CCATGGGAACAGACATCATAGCCTGCGGCCTTGATGGCGTCGGCAGCGTCAGGGTTACGTTCCAGCGCCAAGGCGCAGCCGAAAATCGTGACGGGCAGATTGCGTTCCTGGAACAGCCGATGCAGGCGCCAGAAACCGACGCGGCTGCCATATTCAAACATGCCCTCAGCCGCCAGATCGCGGCCGGATTTTACCTGCTTGAGGCCATGCGCTTCGGTCAGGCCATTTTCCGTGACGCCGTCCCCAAGTTCGAAAGAAGGCTCACTGCCTTCTTCATAATTGATCACAAAATTCACGGCGATTTTCGCGCCACCCGGCCATTGCGGGTCTGGCGGATTGGCGCCGTAGCCAATGAAATCTCGCGTGACTTGAAATGTCATGACGTCAATTTCCCTTTACATTGCGTGCTGCAAGGCGCGCC
>JADCGG010000208.1 GCA_020249125.1 Roseomonas sp.
AGCATTTTCGGGCAGGTATTCGAAAAGTGTCGGCGGCGGTTCACCCGGATTACGGCCCGTGAGGTAACGGCTGTAATTCTCGATTCCCTTGCAGGAACCGGTGGTTTCCATCATTTCGATATCAAAGATGGTGCGCTGTTCCAGACGCTGCGCTTCCAGCAATTTGCCTTCCGCATGCAGCTTCGCCAGATGTTCCTTCAATTCATCCTTGATGCGCGTAATGGCCTGCGTCAGCGTCGGGCGCGGCGTGACATAGTGGCTATTGGCGTAGATGGAAACGCGTTCCATCTCGGCGGTGATTTCGCCCGTCAGCGGATCAAATTCGCGGATCGCCTCGATCTCATCTCCGAATAGGGAAACGCGCCAGGCGCGATCTTCCAGATGGCTGGGCCATAGATCCACCGTCTCACCGCGAATGCGGAAGGTGCCGCGGGCGAAAAAATTATCGTTGCGGCGATATTGCTGCTCCACCAGGCCCTTCACCAGCACATCGCGGTCAATCTGCCCGCCGGCTTCAAGCTTCACCACCATGCGCGAATAGGTCTCAACCGACCCGATACCATAAATGCAGGAAACCGAGGCGACGATCACCACATCATTGCGTTCCAGCAGCGCCTGAGTCGCCGAATGGCGCATGCGGTCTATCTGTTCGTTGATCTGCGCGTCTTTTTCAATATAGGTGTCGGTGCGCGGCACATAGGCTTCCGGCTGGTAATAATCATAGTAGGAAACGAAATATTCCACTGCGTTTTCCGGGAAGAAGCTTTTCATCTCACCATAAAGCTGCGCGGCCAATGTCTTGTTTGGCGCGAGAATCAGGGTTGGGCGCTGTACCGCTTCAATCACCTTGGCCATGGTGAAGGTCTTGCCGGAACCCGTGACACCCAACAGCACCTGGTCGCGTTCGGCGGCTTGCAAACCTGCGACAAGCTCCGCAATGGCGCGCGGTTGATCGCCATTCGGTTCATAAGGCGCGGTTACGGTAAGCCGCCGTGTGGTGGGGGGCGCGGGGCGCTTTTCCGGCATGAACAGCACGGGGCCTGGGGCGATGATATTCATGCGTTCAAGATGGCCCCAGCGGCGGCGCTGCGCCAGGGTGGGGCTTGTCGGGCAGGGCCGAATTGTGACAGGGCAGCGCCATGTCCAAGCACCCCATCCCGCGCCCGGCCTTGCTGTTGGGCGCCGCCGGCCTGCTGCCGAGCCTCGCCATGCCCGTAATGCTGGCCGCAGGCGATGATGCGGCGGCCTTCGCGCTACAGGCGGGCCCCGCCTATGGCGCCCTGATCGCGAGTTTCATTGGCGGCGCCTGGTGGGGGCTTGCGGCGAATAAGGCCGAGGGTGCTGCGCTGACGCGCTGGCTGGTGGCCTCCGTCCTGCCCATGCTGGCTGCCTGGGTGGCGTTATTGGTGCCACCCCAGGCAGGGCTTTTGCTGCTGGCAGTGATTTTCGCGCTGCTACCGCTGGCGGATCGTGCCGCACAGGCGGCCAGCCTGGCACCGGATTGGTGGTGGCGCCTGCGCTTGCCGCTTTCGCTTTTGATGGCATGCCTGCATGGCGTTTCCGCCGGCATGGTCAGCTAGCTTAAGTTTAGCCTTCCAGCTTTACATTGCCGGCGCGTGCTACTTCGCGCCATTTCGCCACTTCCGCGCGGACAAAATTGCCGAATTGTTCCGGCGTTAGTGGGTCTGCGACCGCGCCCATATCTTCAATCCTTTTGGTCATGGCGGGATCACGCAGCACGGCAACCACATCGGCATTGATGCGATTCACGATTTCGGCCGGCGTTCCCGCGGGTGCCACCAAGCCAGACCAACCGGCGGCTTCATAGCCAGGCACCAGGCTTTCAGCGATGGTCGGTACATCCGGCAATTGCGGCACGCGCCGCGCACTGCAAAGTGCGATTGCGCGCACGCGGCCCGATTGGATATGCGGCAGGGCGGAGGCGACCGAATCCGTCATCAGCTTCACATTGCCGGCCATGACATCGGCAATCGCCGGCCCGCTGCCGCGATAATGCACGATGTTGAAGCGAATGCCGGCGCGCAGCATCAGCAATTCAGCCGCCATATGCTGGCTGGTGGCGGGCCCGGCGGACGCCATATCAATCTGGCCGGGGCGCGCCTTTGCGCTGGCGGCCAATTCCTGAATGGTGCGTTCGGTGACCGAAGGATGCGCAATCACCAATAACGGCACCATCACCACATTGCTGATAAAGGCGAAATCCTTCTCAACATCATAAGGCAGACGCGGCATCACGGAAGGGTTGACGCCAAGCGGGCCGGAAGTGCCGGTCAGCAGCGTATAGCCATCAGCCGGCGCGCGCGCGACCGATTCAACGCCGGGCACTGAAGCCCCGCCCGCGCGGTTTTCTACCACCACGCGCTGCGGCCAGCGCTTGGAAAGCTCATCAGCCAGCAGGCGCGTGAAAATATCGGCGGCTTGGCCGGGCGGAAAGGGTACCACAATACGCACGGGGCGATTGGGCCAATCCGATTGCGCTTGCGCCGCAAAGGGGGCGAGCGCGGCAGCGCCCATGATGGCGCGGCGGGTGATGCTATGGTTCATGTCGTTCCTCCCGGTTGGTTGGTTTCAGCATAAACATGACCGGGCCGCGCCCGGCAAGGCTTCTCAATAGGTATCAAGCCCCATGATGCCATCCACACCGCCTGCATCGGCCAGGACCCGCTTGCCGATCAGATCACGCAGCGATTCCGAAGACCCGCCGCCGAGCGAGCCATAACGCGCTCCGCGATATAGGCGAGAGACGGGATATTCATCGGTAAAGCCGTAGCCGCCATGCACCTGCACCGCTTCACTGGTGACGCGGAGCGACATTTCATTGCAGAAAACCTTGGCGGTGGCTGCCATGAAAGGATCCGGAAAAGGATTGGCCGTGAGGCAGGCGCGGTAGAGCAAACCACGGCCTGCTTCGATATCCTTGAACATATCGGCGAACTTCCAGCGAATGCCCTGGAAATCCGCGATGGATTTATCGAACAGCTTGCGGTCATTGACATAGCGCACCGCTTCATCAAAGGCGCCTTCTGCGAGACCCAGGGAAATGCTGGGGTTGAGGCAGCGCTGGGTGTTGAAGGCAGTCAGCAATTTCTTGAAGCCATCGGTTTCAATCACCAGGTTTTCCGGCGGCAATTCGCAATCATTGAATTGCACTTCGTGCAGGTTCTCACCGCCCATGGTGTGGTAGGTGCCGGTGACAGAAAGGCCAGGCGTGCCCTGTTCCACCAGTACGCAACCGATATCCTCTCGGCCCGGCTTGCCATCAACGCGGGTGAACACCACGAACATGCCGGCTTCCGCCGCGCGGGAGATCAAGGTTTTTGTGCCATTCAGCACGAGATGATTGCCGTGGCGCTTGGTATTGGTGCGGTAATTGGCAACATCCGTGCCGGCATGCGGTTCCGTCATGCAAATCGCCAGGATGCAATCACCGGAGATAACGCGCGGCAGAATGCGTTCCTTGATGGCCTTGGGCGCATAATGAGAAATAACGCGGGTTTGCACGCCGGCTTCACCCAGCACCGCCATGGCGGTGACGTAATCCACCTTAGCGATTTCTTCGAGGATCAGCGCGGAATCGAGAATGGAAAGACCAAGCCCGCCATATTCCTCCGGCACCGACATGCCGAGCACGCCGAGGCCCGCGAGCTTCTTGATATTCGGCCAGGGGAAGGTGCCATCCATCCATTTCGGCGCATCCTGCTTGAATTCGTTCTGCGCCAATTGTCGGACAGCGGCGATCATTTCTCGCTGTTCAGTACCAATCTTGAATTCCATCATTGTCTTCCGATTTTTCGATGATGTGTTGTCATCACGCTTCGCCCTTCAGCGTATCCAAGGCGCCCTTCAGCGCTGTTTGAAAAACGCTGACATCCGAACCATAGCAAAGGCAGCGAAACCCCTTGGCGCGCCAGCCGCGCACCATATCCATCCCCGCGCCCAGAACTCCTGCAGGCTTGCCCGCAGCTTCGCAAGCCTTCAGGAATCGGGTGAGTGCGGCCTGGAATGTCGGGTGTTCGAATTGCGCAGTGATGCCCAGCGAATCGCTCAGATCATAATGGCCGAACCAGCCCAGATCCACGCCGGGCACGGCCATGATCGCTTCCACATTTTCTATCCCCTTTGCGGTCTCGATCAGTGGGATCACCATGACGCGGTCGTTTTCCGCCTTCATGCCGGCGATCACATCCTGACCCTGATAATCATCATGTGCATAGCCGAAGCCAACGCCACGGCGGCCTTCGGGGCGATAGCGGCACCAGGCAGCCAATTCCTCCGCCTGTTGGCGCGTTTCCACCATGGGTTCCATGATGCCCATGGCGCCGGCATCCAATATCGGCGCGATCAGATGGTAGTGATGGCCCGTGACACGCACCAAGGGCACCACGCCAGCATGGCGGGCGAAAGCGCATTGCGCCTTGATCGCATCAATGCCCATACCGCCATGTTCCATATCGAAGATGACGTAGTCTGCACCTGCATTGGAAAGGATTTGGCAAAGCCCAGGTGTCAGGAATTCCGTTGCCATGATGCCATGGACCATGCGGCCTTGGCGGAGTGCGGTGCGGACGGGATTTTGGCGCATGGCTTATTCCTCAGCTCAACTTCATGCCGGCATAGCCTTGGGCTGCAACCGCATCACATTTTTCGCGATAGGCCGGTGCGCCACCTTGATATTGCAGAATGCGGCGCTGGTCGCGTCCTTCCACATTGCGATTGATGCCTGTGGCCCAGGAATCGATCTGGGTATAAAGCAAACCCTCGGCCAGCGTTTCGATATGGTGTGACCATTCGGCCTCCGCAGCCTCAGTCGCTTCAAAGCGGGTGATGCCCTTATCGCGCACATGGCGCATCAAATCCGTCACCCATTCCACATTCTGTTCAATGCAGCGCGGAATATTGCAGCGCGTTGAGGCATTATGCGGCCCGACAATGGTCAGCATATTGGGAAAGCCCGCAGATTGCAGACCAAGATAAGTCTTCGGCCCATCCGCCCATTTATCCTTGAGAAGCTGGCCGCCCACCCCCCGGAATTCAATACGATCAAAAGCGCCGGTAATCGCATCAAAGCCCGTGGCAAAGATGATCATGTCGAATTCATATTCGGCGTCGCTGGTCTTGATGCCCTTGGGCGTAATGCGCTCGATTGGGGTTTCGTTGATATCCACCAAGCGGACATTGTCGCGATTATAGGCCTCAAAGTAGCGGGTTTCGAGCGGGACGCGGCGCGTACCAAAACCGTGATTTTTCGGGATCAACTTCTCGGCAACCACCGGGTCTTTCACGCGCTGGCGGATCTTGCGCGCGATGAAATCGCTGATTAGCGCATTGGCCTTGGGATCGGTCAGGATATCGCGGTAATTCGCCTGCCAAATGCCAAAGCCAGGTTCGGCGTAGCGCTGTTCCCAAAAGGCTTCGCGTTCTTCGGGTGTTACTTCAAAGACGCTGCGCGGATCGGCATTGTGGATATAGCAGCCAGGCGTGGTGCGCAGCAGCGCGAAAAGGGCTGGGTAATTGCCTTTGATCTGGCGCTGTTCTTCTTCCGTAATCGGGCGATTATGCAATGGCGCGCACCAATTGGGCGTGCGTTGAAAGACCATGAGGGAACCAACCTCAGGCGCGATGGTCTGGATCACCTGCACGCCGGTCGCCCCCGTGCCAATCACCGCCACGCGCTTGCCGGCGAAGCTGATGGGTTCATGCGGCCAGCGATAGGTATGGAAGGATTGGCCAGTAAAGCTTTCAACGCCGGGAATGCGTGGCAGCGTATCGGCGGAAAGCGGGCCAAGCGCGGTGATCAGGAAGCGGCATTGATGCTGAGCGCCACTATCAAGCGTGACGGTCCAGCGCAAGCTCACCTCATCAAACTGCGCGCTGACAACGCGGCTATTGAATTGGATATGGCGACGCAGATCGAACCTATCGGCCACGTGCTGCAAATAGCGGAGCGTTTCCGGTTGCGGGGCGAAATGCTCAGACCATGACCATTCCTGGAGCAGCTCATCAGAAAAGGAATAGCCGTATGTGTAGCTTTCGGAATCAAACCGCGCGCCGGGGTAGCGATTCCAATACCACGTGCCGCCCAGATCGCTGCCAGTTTCAAACACCTGGACCGAATAGCCAAGTTCCCGCAACCGATACAGTTGATAAAGTCCGGAAATGCCGGCGCCGATGATGATCACATCCGGGTCCGTCAAAGCCGGCTCAGCGCTAGCCGGCATGGTCCGTCGCATTTCATTCATCGCATCCATCCTTTCCGGCGGGGCCTGGCGCCGCACCGCATAACAGGAACGTCATGAACCCAAGCCCAGGGCTTGCGCGCCAAGTGGGACGGGGGCGAGTATTCCCCGAAACGCGAAAACCGCCAATGCCAAGCCGTCTTTTTTGCCCTTCACCCTGCGCGGATGATGACCTTCACAAGGCTGCCTCCCACACGCCGAAACAGGCCCTTGACTGAAAGCGCATCCGGGCGGAGCCTTCCGAGCAAATAACAGCGCGGGCATCGCACGTCCGACGCAGACGCAATGAGGAATGCCATGCAGCTTGGTTTCATAGGCCTTGGGAATATTGGTGGCGTTATGGCGCGGCGCCTGGTGAAGGCCGGCCATGCGCTGGTGGTGCATGATCTTGATGCGAAAGCGGTAGCATCTCTCACCGCCATGGGCGCCACCGCCGCGACCAGCGCGCGTGATGTTGCCGATCAATGCGATGCGGTGCTGCTGAGCCTACCAACACCCGCCGCGGTGGAAGCGGTCGCTTTGGGCGCGGATGGGCTGGTGCAGGGCAGCAAGGCGAAGATCGTGGTCGATCTTTCCACCACCGGCCCCACGGTCGCGCGGCGCGTGGCGGAAGGCCTGGCTGCCAAGGGCATGCACTTGATTGATGGACCAGTCAGCGGCGGCGTTTCGGGCGCTGAGGCCGGCACACTCGCCATCATGACATCGGGTGATGCGGCATCACAAAAGGCAGTGGAGCCGGTGCTGAAGCAGATTGGCCAGAATATCTTCTACCTTGGTGCGGAACCTGGCCTGGGGCAGACGATGAAACTGGTGAACAATGTCATTCTTGCCAGCAATACACTTGCCTGTCTGGAAGGCATGGTGCTGGGTGCCAAGGCGGGTCTGGATACCAAGTTGATGTTTGACGTGCTGAATGCCTCCAGCGGGCGTTCCTTCATGTCGGAAAAGCGCGTGCCGCAGGCCATCACGGAACGCGCGCAGGGTTTCCCGGTGCGCTTCGCGGCTGGGCTGATGCACAAGGATGTGAAGCTGTGTCTTGAAGAAGCCGAACGCTTCGGTGTGCCCATGTTCATGGGGCCAGCCGCGCGGCAGTATCTTTCCATGGCTTTGGCGATGGGGTCGGGGCCTGAGGATTTCGTTTCCACCATTCAGCATATGGAAAAATTGGCAGGCATTGAGGTGCGCGCCACGCCCAAGGAAACGGGCGGCTAAGCAAGGAAAAATCGAAGCGACAGGAGTAAGCAGCCATGGAATTCGGTATTCTGATGACGAGCCACCCCAATCCGGTGGAAGAACCCTATCCGCATCAAGGTGTCACCGCGCGCACCACTGAGGAAATCCTGCGCGCCGAGGCGCTGGGTTATGATACGGCCTGGATCGCGGAGCATCATTTCAGCACCACTTACGGCATCATGCCGGATTGCTTTGTGTATATGTCCTATCTTGCGGCGCGCACCAGTCGCATCAAGCTGGCCGCCGGCGTGATCACGCTGCCGCTTTATGACCCGATCCGCGTGGTGGAAAATACGGCTTTTGTTGATGTGCTTTCCAATGGCCGCGTGATGCTGGGCCTTGGCAGCGGGTATCGGCCTTATGAATTTGAAGGTCTCGGCAAGGATTTTGAGGCGCGGCGCGATATTGTGGAAGAAAGCGTGAAGCTG
>JADCGG010000209.1 GCA_020249125.1 Roseomonas sp.
AATAGGCGTGATGCCGATGCAGCACCCAGGGTGCCACCATGATCAGCGCACCCTTCTTCACCGGGTAATCACCGATGCGCGTGGCTTCATTGGCAACACGCGGCAGGAAGGTGATGGGCGGATAAAGCCTGAGTGTTTCGCGAAACACATTGCGAATGAATGGAAGTTTACGCGTATGTTCGAAAAGGATGGGGCCTTCGCCGACAACCTCATTCACCTCGGCCCGCAACCGGGCCACCAAAGCGGGTTGTGTTGCGAGTAGATAGAACACCCACGTCAACGCACTGGCACTGGTTTCATGCCCGGCGAGGAACAACACGCCGAGCTGATCAATCAGCTCTTCCCGCGTGAAGGCTTTGCCTTCCACATCATGCGCGGCGATGATGGCACTTGCGATATCATCGAAGGATGCGCCGCTTTCACCAAGATGCGTATCCAGCAATTCGCCAAGATAGCCGCGAATAAGGCTGCACGCCTTCAGCACGCTTTCCTTTTGCGGAATACGCTTCCAGGCGCGGTCAAAAATCAGCCGGCGGATTTCCACCTGCGCGACGCTATGTTCAAATTCCGTAAAGGCGTCGAAAACCTCATGCGCCACGCGGGTTTCAAGACCGGTCGAAAACACCGTGCGGCAGATGATATCCGCCGTCATGTGGCTCATCATCAGGTCGAGCGAAAAGCGCGTATCGCGCGCCGCATGATCCGCGAGTGTGGCTTCCGCCGCCGCTGCGCCAGCTTCCATGGCGGGGAAGGCGCGGTTGACGCGCATCATCGTCAAGGCCGGGTCAATCATGGCGCGCTGGCGCCGCCAGGTGGTGCCGGAAGACACGAAAATCGAATCGCCAATCAGCGGGTCCAACGCATGCACCATCAGATCGCTTTTGGGCAGAATGCCCTTGGGATCTGTCAGCACCTCGCGCACCAGATCGGGGCGATTGACGATGATGGTCGAACGCCGCGAATAACCCAGCGGTCCGATCGGCATGCGATAGGCCTCAGCTGGTAAGAGCGATAGTAAATCGCCATCACCCCTGATCATGCAGCGCATCAGCGCGATCAGCGCGGGTAGCGGTTCGGACCGCGGCGGGGCAAAGGCACGGAAGGCCGGCACGTGATTCATGGCGCCCTACCCGGATTCACGCCCCGGCAAGGGTGAGCGAAGGGGTGGGGCAATCTTTGATCTGCCATGATTGATTTCCATGCTTTACATTACCGTATGTCAAGTGCGATTGTCACCCGAAAGCCGGGGAGGCTCGGATGGTCCTGTTCCTGTTCCATGCGCTGATCGCCGCCCATATCGTGACGGGCAGCATTGGCGCCATCGCTTTCTGGGTGCCCGTGATCGGGCGAAAGGGCGGCGCAAATCATGCGCGCTGGGGCAGGATTTTCACCTTCGCGCTGCTGATCACCGGCTGCCTTGCCATGGTGATGAGTCTGCTGACGCTGGCCGCACCGATTGAGACCCACCCACATCTGGAAGGGCGCTTCGATGCAGCCTTCATTCGCGGCATTTTCGGCTGGATGATGCTGATGACCGGGCTGCTGACCGTCAACCTTGCCTGGTATGGCTGGCTTTCCATTCGCAACAAGCGCCGCCATGAATTGAATCGCACGCGTTTGAATCTCTTTTTGCAGTATGCGCTGATTCCCGCATCGCTGAATTGCGCCTGGCAAGGTTGGATGATTAATCAGCCTTTGATGATCGGTATTTGCATGGTGGGGCTGGCGACGGCGGCCACAAATCTTTGGTTTCTTCTGGCACGCGAACCAGGGCCAGGTTCATGGATCAAGGAACATATCAAGGCTTTGGTCGGTGCCGGTATTTCTGTCTATACAGCCTTCATGGCCTTTGGGTCCGTGCGGATATTCCCTGAATTGGCGCTCAACCCCTTCATGTGGACTGTGCCGCTGGTTGTCGGTGTGGCGCTGATCATCTGGCATCGCCGCGCGGTGGATCGGCAATTCGCCGGGCGCGGTCGCCGACTGAGTGCAGCAACGTAATATGCCTGCCCCGCGCGTTGTTGTCATTGGCGCCGGCATGGGTGGCTTGGCGGCCGCCGCCGATCTCGCGCGGCGTGGTGCGGCGGTAACGGTATTGGAACGCGCGCCGGCGCCCGGCGGGAAGATGCGCGAAGTGATGGTGAATGGCAGCCCGATTGATGGCGGCCCCACGGTCTTCACCATGCGCTGGATTTTTGAGGGGTTATTCGCGGATGGGGGCGCGTCCCTGGAAAGCGCCTTGCCTTTGCAGAAAGCTGACATCCTGGCGCGACATGCCTGGCGCGCTGGCGGCAGGCTTGATCTATTCGCGGATATCGCGCGTTCCGCTGATGCCATCGGTGAATTCGCAGGGGCGGCCGAGGCGCGCGGCTATCGTGCCTTTTGCGCCCGCAGCGCCGATATCTTCCGCACGCTACGCGGTTCCTTCATCGCGGCTGAACGTCCCTCCCCGCTTGATCTGGTCAAGCGCGTTGGCATTACCAATATCGCGGCGCTGATCCGCACCGCGCCGATGAAGACGCTATGGGATGCCTTGGGCGAGCATTTCCGTGATCCACGTTTGCGCCAGCTATTCGGGCGCTATGCGACCTATTGCGGCTGCTCACCCTGGTTGGCGCCGGCGACGCTGATGTTGGTCGCGCATGTCGAACAGGATGGTGTGTGGTTCGTGAAGGGCGGCATGCGGCGCGTGGCGGATGCTATTCAGCATTTGGCCGAAACAAAGGGCGCACAATTTCGCTTTGGGGCTGAGGTTGCCGAAATTCTGCGCCGCAATGGCCGCGTTGCCGGGGTGCGCCTGGCGGATGGGGAAGAACTCCAAGCGGATGCGGTGGTGTTCAATGGCGATGTGGCCGCCCTGGCGCAGGGGCTTTTGGGCGAGGCGCCGCGCAGCGCTGCCCAGGATACGCCGCGCGCTGCACGTTCCCTTTCCGCCGTCACCTGGTGCGTAAAGGCGCCGACATCCGGCTTTCCGTTGGTGCATCACAATGTCTTTTTCGCCGAGGATTACGCCGCGGAATTCGATGCGATTTTTCGCCGCCGCGATATTACCGCCGCGCCAACGGTCTATATCTGCGCGCAGGATCGAGAGGCTGGACCTGGACCTGCGTCAGGTGCGGCAGAACGCATGCTGGTGCTGATCAACGCACCAGCCGATGGTGACAGCCGCGGCTATTCCCCAGAAGAAATGGCAGAACTTGGTGAACGTGGCTTTAGCCTGTTGAAGGCTTGCGGACTAGATGTGGCGCGCGGCGCAGGTGATGAAGTCGTGACCACGCCAGAGGGTTTCGCGCGACTATTCCCCGGTTCCGGTGGCGCGCTTTATGGTCGCGCGAGCCATGGCACAACCGGCACTTTCGCGCGGCCCGGCGCCGTCACGCGCTTGCCGGGGCTTTATCTGGCCGGCGGTTCCGTGCATCCCGGCCCCGGCATTCCCATGGCCGCAATGTCTGGCCGTATTGCCGCGGCGCGGCTTTTGGAAGATTGGGCCGGCGCGCGTGGCGCGATTCGAATTGGCGCGATGCGCGCTTAGCTGCGCCTCAGCGTATCGCCATGCGGCACAAGCTGATCCAGCACCTTGGCTGAGGAAATCACGCCCGGCACGCCAGCACCCGGATGCGTTCCGGCACCTACCAGATAAAGCCCCTGCACTTCCTCACTGACATTATGCGGCCTGAACCAGGCGCTTTGGAAAAGCTGCGGTTCCAACGCAAAGGCCGCACCATTCACTGACAGCAACCGATCCTGAAAATCCTGTGGCGTGATCATGCGCGATGTGACCAACGCCTCACCAAGACCGGGCAGTACGGTTTCTTCCAGACGCTTTTCAATCGCCTTGCGATAGGGTTCCGCATGCTTGGCCCAATCCACCTTGCTCCCAAGATGCGGCACGGGTGCCAGCACGTAAAAGGAATCGCAGCCAGGCGGGGCAAGTGATGCATCCGTCGCAGTCGGGCGATGCAGATAAAGGCTGAAATCCTCCGCTAGATGTTTGCGCGTGAAAATATCGTGCAGCAATTCCTGATAACGCGGCCCAAGCACCATGGTGTGGTGGTAGACATCATCATACTGGCGCTTGGTGCCGAAATACCAGACAAACAGGCTCATGGAATAGCGCGCACGGGCAATCTTGCGATCTGTCCAGCGCCGCCGCGGGTAATCCTGCAACAGCTTGCTGTAAGTCCAGGCCACATCGGCATTGGAAACCACGATATCGGCGGCAAGCGTTTCGCCATTCGCCAGTTCAACACCCGTGGTGCGTTTGCCTTCGGTGATGATGCGCTTCACTTCAGCATTATAGCGAATGGCCCCACCAAGCCGGATGGCCAGGTTGAGAATACCCTGCACCAGCGCCCCCATGCCGCCCATGGCGTAATGCACGCCATGCAGCCGTTCCAGATGCGCGATCAGGCAGTAATAGGCAGTGGTGGTCATGGGATTCCCGCCAATCAGTAGCGGGTGAAAGCTGAAGGCAACGCGCAGCTTGCCGCTGGTGAAGTAATCACAGACACGGCTATAGACGGTGCGATAGCCCTTCAGTCGAATCAAATCCGGTGCGGCGGTGATCAGGCTTGCAAGACTATGAAAGGGCTTATCGGCCAGATCAGCAAAGGCCACACGAAAGATGCGTTCGCTTTCCAGGATAAAGCGTTCGAAGCCCGCACTATCCTGCGGCGCAATCCGTGCGACCTCCGCCCGCGTCACATCAAGATCAGCTGAACAGCGCATCACTTCGCCATCATCGAAGCGGATGAGATAGAAGGGATCCATGGCGCGCAGATCAATATCCTGCGCAAGTTTACGTCCGGCCAGCGCCCATAATTCTTCCAGCAAATAGGGCGCGGTAATGATGGTGGGACCCGCATCAAAAGTAAAACCATCCTGGCGAAACACATAAGCGCGTCCGCCAGCGGCATCGAGCTTTTCGAGGATCGTCACGCGCCAGCCGCGCGCCCCAAGCCGCACCGCCGCAGCAAGCCCACCAAAGCCTGAGCCAATCACTATCGCATGCGGGCGCTTATCTTCGTTTGTGTTCGTCATGCCTATTCAACCTTCACAATACACAGCATGAAACACCATTCCGTACTGCCAGAAAAGAAAAACCTCCGCGCCAGGCACGGAGGCTTCCAGCATAACGAAACCGAGGGCGGGTCTATTCAACCCGCCCTGATCCATCATCGCGGCGTCGCATCAGCCGAACGTAGCGGGCCTTGGTTGACCTGCTTCAATTCGGGGAAGTCACGCAGCATCGGCGCTCCATTCAGGGGACGATTGACCCCCTGGTGGCATGTGGAACAATTCACCTTAAGCGGATCACCCATTGCCCCAAGCCGCGGGCCATGCGGGCCTTCTGCCGGACCATTCGGGTTTTGCGCCCAAAGCGGCTTCAGCGGCTCGATATAGGAAATGTTGATATCCCGCACCATGCGAATGCCGTGCCAGGCCGTTGTCCGTGCTGGCGGGCTTTCGGCCCATTCAGCGAAGGAACGGCTGTTGTGGCAATAGGTACAATTCACGCCAAGCGAACCTGACATATGCATCATCAAGGCATATGTCCATTCCGTCGTCATGGTATTTTGATTGTTGCGCCCGGGCAGCGAGGTTGTGCTGATATTGCGGATCGGCTGATCGCCCAAAAGGAAGGGCGTGAATGGATCAGACGGCAGGGAAGATTGGCCAACTGACGCTGCCGGATGATTCTGCCCACGCGGTGACTGCAGGCCAGCGCGACTATTGGGTTCGGTTGACCAGACCATGGTCGGCACCGCATTGCCGCGATGGCAGGTGTAGCAGGTCACGCCAGTCTGGCCGACATGGCTCGCCCATTCCGAATTGATCTTATGCGTCATCTGCAACATGCGCCGGGCGACGACCTTGGTATAAACTTCGTCAGACGCCATGTTTTCAACATTGTGGCAGTAGCCACAACCTTGATTGGGCGCGATCCATTCTGTCATGGCCAGCATGAGGCGATTGAATTGCGCCTCGCTCAGGTCACGCAATACTTGCACATTCTCATAGGCCTCATGCGCTCTTGGGCCTGTTGCATCCGCCGCTTCAGATGCTTCCGGCGCCCGATTGGCGGCCAGCAGCGCCGGCAGCGTGCGCGGATTTTCCACCTCACCCATGGAAAGTCCACGGAAGCCACCTTGCGTTGACAGCACCGGTGGGCGTTCAAAGGTGGTGACGAAGATCACCCCGCAAAGCAGCGCCACCACACCGGCAGCGATGCTGAGTGAAAACCTGCTCATCGCGGCGCTCCTTGTACGATGGAAGGATCAACAGCCGGTGTCCAAGGCATGGTATAGGCCGGCGCGAAGTGCCGATCCACCGCCCAGAGATACCAGTTGTCCACTACAGTTCCGGTCAGCAGAATGCCGATTCCGCCCGCGACTGGGCAAAGGAAGGCAAACCACCAAGCCCAGCGGTGGATGCTCTCAAACGTGGCATTGAAGCCCATGGTCCAGCGCCAGAAGAGGCCACCGCGTTCCGCCGCCGTGCCGCGGTCCAGCGTCTGTTCGATTTCACGTTCACCACCGTAACGACCAAGTGCCAGAATGGTTGCCGCGTGCATCGCGAAGAGCAACACCGAACCGTAAAGGAACACGATCGAAAGCGCGTGGAAGGGATTGTAGAACAGATTGCCGTAGCGGATCGAAAATGCCGCTGTCCAATCCAGATGCGGGAAGATGCCGAAGGGCACTGCTTCGCTCCAGCTGCCCATGGCAACCGGGCGGATGAAGCCCAGCACCAGGTAAAGCCAGATCGCACCTGCAAAGGCCCAGGCCACATGCGTGCCCATGCCAAGCTGGCGTGCACGGCGATAGGTACGCACCCACCAGAGCAGCATGGAAAGGGTCAGGAAGAAGCCCGCCACAATCCACCAGCCGCCCTTGTTCAGCGGCGGAATGCGCAAGCCATATTCCGGCGGTGGCGGTTCAAGCGCCAGCCAAAAAAGCTGACGGATGAATTCGCTGATATTCCAATTCACTGAGGCCAGCATGGTCAGCCCGATGATCTCAAAGGCGATGAAGCCAAAGAACAGCGAGAGAATACCAAGATAGCCAAGATAAATCGGACCAATCTGTGCATCACCAAGACGACCAAAGAGATGCACCTCACGCGGCGTGCCTTCGCGCGGTGAATTATCCGCAGGCAGCGGCACACCTGGGTAAGCTACAGGTCCGCGCACCTGTATCCGGGTAAAGATGTTCTGATATTCGGCCATGGGATTTTTCCCTCCCCTCGCCTAGCGCCAAATCGGCAGGTTAAGCCACCAGCCCCACCATTCGGGCCAGCCGCGGGTCCAGAACGGACCACTGATCACGATGCAGATCGCACTCCAAATCCCTGCAGACAGCGCCAGGAAAAGACCCAAGCGATGGATACCAAGCGTGCCGATCGAATAACCGATCAGGTCACGGAAGAAGGTATTTTCATGCTCGGCGGTCTTGACCGGTTCACCTTCAGGCGGATTGAGCGCCGAGAGAACCAATGCACCATGCAGCGACAGCGCCAGCACCGTGGTGAAGAAGAAAGTCACCGCGATCATATGCGCAGGGTTGTAGTGGAAATGCAGATATTGATAGCCGACATTGGACACCCAATCGAGGTGACTCCAAATGCCGTAGGGGAAACCATGGCCCCATGCGCCCATCAGCACCGGCCGGATCACGACCAGCGTGACATAGGCGAAAACCGCCACGCCATAAGCGATGGGGATATGATACCCCATGCCAAGCTTGCGTGAGATTTCTGCCTGCCGCAGTGCCCAGGAAACAAATGCCCCGATCGCGCAGATGGTGATCACCTGCCAAAGCCCACCTTCGCGCATTGGCGCCAGGCGCAGCCCGTATTTGAGATCCGGCGGCGCGATATTGATCAGCCAGGGATTCCATGTCCCGCCAATCGCAGCGCCGTAGAGGATCAGGGCGGTTCCGACAAAGCTGAAAAACGCGCAGGTCACGCCAAAGAACCCGACATAGAAAGGCCCTATCCAGAAATCGAACAGGTCGCCCCCTATCAGGGTTCCGCCGCGGACGCGGTATTTCCGCTCAAAGCTTAACATCGCCATCGCTTGATGCTCCTCTCCCGACGGGGGCTATGCCCGCCTGGCGGTCCCTCATGATGTTTTGTGCGGGCGAGGCAGTTTCGGCTGCCTCGCCCAATTCGCTGAAGCGCGGCCGAAGCCGCGCCCCGTGCTCAACCACCCAGCTTCGCGCCAGGGGTGAATGTCGGTGTCGTTGCGCACCAACCAAGATGATCGCAGTAGCGCGGCGAACTCAGCACAGCGAAGTGAATCACTGCTGCGATCGCCACCACACCTGCCGCGCCGAGGAACCCGACACGACGAGCGTCAATCACCATCCACATTTTATGCATATCGAACATTCTCCTTTCTTTCCGTCCAGGCCTTGGGAATTTCCCTCAACCTGGAACTTCCTTCAGAAGAAGCGCCAGTCGGGCGGAACCACTTGTCCGGTATAGACAAGCGGCCGCCACAACCAGACGAGGATATGCGCACCCATGGAAGCGAAAACGGAGAAAGCCCATCCCTGGACCACCAAGTTGTGGACTTCCTTCGCCTGAGCTTCTGTCAGGCGCGTTTTAGTGTCGGCCATTAGCAGACCTCCGACTTGGCCTTACGGCCATTACCGCGTCCACCCGCGCGGCAGGGACGGCAGAGGCGGAATTCCGCCCAAGCCTTCTTGTCATCGGATACGTGCCGACAGCGGTGACCGCGGTCCGTTCGCAGACAAGATTCGTGATGGCGAAGGGGCGTCATGCCATGACCTCCGCCAAAGTCTTTTGCACGCGCTCTGCCGTCACGCGCGGCTCCGCCGCATCGCGCGCGGCGCGTTCAACTTGTTCACGCAGCCGCTTCGCTGCGGAAATGCGGAGCAGGAAGGGTTCCTGTTCTACGCGTTCATCAAGCAGCGCGACCGCTGCTGCATCCCAGGGTTCGGCAGCCCGCACCGGCGTTGGTTCAACACGATCAAGATCTGTGCCGAGCGGCAGGATATGGAACAGCGCATCGAATAGCGCGTTGCAATATTCCTGGATGATATAGGTCGCGCCAGAATAACCCATGAAGGGCGTGCCGGTGGCGCGGCGGATGATGGCGCCTGGGAAACTCGCCGGGATATACATGGCGCGGCTTTTGATTTCCGCCGCGTACATGCGTTCATTATAGGAACCAAACAGCACCAGGGGCGGTGTCTTGCGCAAGGCTTCACGCACCGCTGCATTATCCGGCTTCTGCCCCGCCATGCGAGAGAAGGCGAAAGCGCAGGGAATGCCCATTTCTTCGTTCAGAAAACGCTTCAGGCCGCGCGCATAAGTATCCGTCGCCACCACGGCAAAAGACGCAGAGGCATAGAAATCCTGCGTCACGCTCCGCCATAAATCCCATAGCGGCTTTACCGTTGTGTGCTTTTCACGTTCGATGAAAGGTTCCGGGTCCAGCCCGGTCAATTCGCCAAGCTTGCGGAGAAAATTCGTCGTCGCGAAAAGGCCGATCGGCGCTTGCAGATAGGGGCGATCCAGCTCCTCGCATAGCTTGCGGCCAAATTCGCGATACATGCAGATATTCACATCCGCATCGGGCAGCTTCGCGATGTCTTCCACATGGCTGCCCAGCGGGAAGACCAGATTGATTTCGCAGCCAATGCCTTCGACCAGACGGCGAATCTCAGCCAGGTCTGAGGGCATATTGAAGGTGCCATAGATGGGGCCGATGATATTCACGCGCGGCTTTTCGCCTTCCTTGCGCGTGCGGGGTTTCGGCTTGCGACCGCGTGACCCGAATTCAGTCCAGAGCCACATGATGGCGCGATCGGCCGCCTGCCACTGATCCTCATCAATCGTGCGGCAGATGAAGCGCTGAAGGTTGCTGCCCTGCGGTGTCACACCGCCGCCAATCATCTCGGCGATGGAACCTGTGACCACCACCGCCGGCAATTCAGCATCCTGCGTGGCCGCCGCGCGCTTCAAGGCGCCTTCGGTGCCGTTCTGGGAGAGTGAATCCTCATCCAGACCTGTCACCACAATCGGCAATTCATGCGGCGGCAGCGCATCCGTGTAATGCAGCACGGCGGTCACCGGCAGATTCTCACAACCCACCGGCCCATCAATCACCACGCGCAGGCCACGCACTGCTAAGAAAGCATAGATCGCCCCCCAGTAGCCGCCGGCGCGATCATGATCGAGAACAAGCATGTTCAGGTCCCCA
>JADCGG010000021.1 GCA_020249125.1 Roseomonas sp.
CTTTGGTGATACGCAAGTGGCCTATGCGGTGTTTCTGCGCCGCCCGGTGATTGCGGCGCCCAGGTTGATGCTGGATTGGTTGCGTGCGGTTGCGGCTTCTCGTGCCACCGCGTTTCAGATCGAAGTGATGCATGAAGAAGGGCAATGGGTCGGCGCTGGCGATCCTTTGCTTTATATTACTGGGTCTTTCGTGCAGCTGGTGGATCTGGAGACCATGTTGCTCCAGAAACTTGGGGCGGCCTGTGTCGCGGCGCATAACGCCTATCAGATGTGTGTCGAATTGCCGCAAACCGCTTTCCTGGCCATGGAAGCGCGCCACTGCGCGGGGGCTGAAATGCAGGACATGATGGCCTATGCCGCTTCCGTCGGCAGCCGCTCGGCGCAGGCGGAAGGCGCCAAGGGCTTCATCGGCAATGCCAATGACGCCACCGCCCATTGGTTCGGCGCACCGCGCGGTTATGGGACCATGCCGCATGCGCTGATTGGCTATGCCGGCAGCACGGTGCGCGCGGCTGAAATGTTCCACGAAACCTTCCCGGATGAAAACCTGACCGTGTTGGTGGATTATTTCGGACGGGAAATCACCGATGGCCTGGCCGTAGCGCGCCGCTTCCCGGCATTGGCCGCCGCCGGCCGGCTTGCCATGCGGCTCGATACCCATGGCGGGCGCTTCCTTGAAGGTTTGGACCCCGCCGAAAGCTACGCCGTTCTGGAACGCCACGCCCCCCAAGCGACGCGCCGCTACCGGAGCGAGACTGAGCTTCGCCACCTGACCGGCACCGGGGTTTCCGCCGCCGCCGTCTGGCGGATGCGCGAAGCGCTGGATGAAGCGGGCTTCCCCAAGGTTCGGATTGTCGCTTCCTCGGGTTTCGGGGTCACCAAATGCCGCGTCATGGCCGAAGCCAAGGCGCCGATTGATGTGGTGGGTACCGGCAGCTTCATCCCCAATACCTGGTCCGAAACCTATGCCACGGCGGATATCGTTGCCTATGATGGCGTGCCGCGCGTGAAGATTGGCCGCGAATTCCTGCTGAAAGCATTTTCAAGCCAAGTGGACACACTTGGCGGCTCGGAAAATGTGGTCAAAAATCGAGGTTAGGGCATGTCCGGTGAGCGAAAGCGATCCGGATGTGCTCCCAAATCGGGGAAGGGCGGCGGCGCAATGGCGGGCAGGGTTAAGGCTGGTTGAAACGGGTGATTTCGCCCGCCGAAGAAAAGCTCTAGAAGGCGCGCATGGCCGAGACCCTGAAAATTGCCCTTGCGCAACTCAACCCCCATGAGGGCGCGTTGACCGCCAATGCGGCGCTGATCCGCAAGGCCCGCGCGGAGGCCGCGAAGCACGGCGCCGAATTGGTGGTGACGCCGGAATTTTCCATCGCCGGCTATCCGCCAGAGGATTTGGTGCGCAAGCCCGCCTTCATCGCCGCCTGTGAGGCCGAGATCGCAGCGCTCGCCGCTGAGACCGCTGATGGCGGCCCTGGCCTGGTGGTGGGTGGTCCCTGGCAGCATGGCGAGAAGGTTTTCAACGCGCTGTTCCTGCTGGAAGCCGGGCAAATTGCCGCGCGCCGCGCCAAGCATGAATTGCCGAATTACGGTGTATTCGACGACAAGCGCGTGTTCGATGCCGGCCCCGCGCCTGGCCCCATCGCCTTTCGTGGCTTCCGCCTGGGGCTGATGATTTGTGAGGATTGGTGGTTCCCGACAGTTTCCGAAACGCTCAGTGAAACCGGCGCGGAAATCCTGATCGCCATCAATGGTTCCCCGTTTGAGGCGGAAAAGCATCAGGCGCGGCTTGATCTGGCGGTGGCGCGCTGCGTTGAAACCGGGCTTGGCTTTGTGTTCGTGAACCAAGTCGGCGGGCAGGATGAGCTGGTGTTTGAAGGCGCATCCTTCGTGATGAATGCGGATCGGTCACTCGCGCATGTTCTACCAATGTTCAGCGAAGGGCTGCGCATCACCGAATGGCGGCGCGATGGCGGTGTGCTGGTTTGCGCGGCGGGAGAAATCGCGCCCGCGCTGCCGCGCCTTGAACAGATTTACGGCGCCATGGTGCTGGGCTTGCGCGATTACGTGAACAAGAACCGCTTTCCGGGCGTGGTGCTTGGCCTTTCCGGCGGCATTGATTCCGCAATTTCTGCGGCGGTTGCGGTAGATGCGCTCGGCGCGGATCGGGTGCGCGCGGTGATGATGCCATCGCCCTATACCAGCATTGAAAGCCTGGAAGATGCCGCGGAATGCGCACAGCTTCTTGGCATTCGGTATGAGAATATCGGCATCGGCCCCGCGATGGAGGCTTTCGCGGGGATGTTGGCGCCGGCCTTCGGCAATCGTCCGCCCGATATAACCGAAGAAAACCTGCAATCGCGCATCCGTGGCGTGACGCTGATGGCGCTGTCCAATAAATTCGGCGACATGCTGCTGACCACCGGCAATAAAAGTGAAATGAGCACGGGCTATGCCACCATATATGGCGATATGTGCGGCGGCTATTCGGTGCTGAAGGATGTCTATAAAACCACCGTCTTCGCGCTTTCCCGTTGGCGCAATGAACACCACCCCGCAGGCGCGCTTGGCCCGCTTGGCATGGTGATGCCCGAACGCGTGATCACCAAACCCCCCAGCGCGGAATTGAAGCCTGACCAAAAGGATCAGGACAGCCTGCCGCCCTATGAGGTGCTGGACGCCATTCTGGAAGGCTTGGTGGAAGGCGAAAAATCCGTGGATGCCTTGGTCGCCAATGGCTTTGATCGCGCCTTGGTGCTGCGCGTTTGGCGCCTGCTGGACCGCGCGGAATACAAGCGCCGCCAGGCGCCACCTGGCGTGAAGATAACGCCGCGCGCCTTTGGGCGGGATCGACGCTACCCGATCACCAATGGCTTCACGGCGTTGATTTCATGAGTGCTGAATTGGACCCCAAGCTGTTTGGCGGGGATGACCTGACGGTGCGCATCATGGATTTGTCCGGCGGCAATGGCAGCGATCCGGTGGAGGAAATCCGCGGCTTTCTTTCCATCGAACACGCCAATGCCTTTGCGCGGCGCTATGTGCGGGATTCGGTGGAACGCTGCCGCGCGCCGGGTTCTGACGCAAAAGCCGTGCTGGATGCCTGGTTCGCCTTTGGTGAGGATGCGGAAGTTATCGGCGCTGCCGAAGCCGCCTGGATTAGTGGCAGTGAATTGAAGGGTTTCGCCGAAACCCCTGTTAAAGACAGTGAAGAACGTAATTGGCGCATCCTCGATCCGCGTCGCGATGAGGATGCGGAGGATGAGGCATGAAGCTCCGTTTCGCCCCTTCGCCCACCGGGCTTTTGCATGTTGGCAATGCGCGTGTGGCACTCGCGAATTGGCTTTTGGCGCGCCGGCATGGCGGGCAATTCCTGCTACGCTTGGATGATACGGATACCGAACGGTCTCGCGCGGAATATGCGGAAGCGATTGAGGAAGACCTGACTTGGCTTGGCTTGCCCTGGGATGGGCTGGTGCGCCAGACGGATCGGCTGGATCGCTATGCCGAGGCCGCTGAAAAGCTGAAGGCCGCCGGCCGGCTTTACCCCTGCTTCGAAACCGAAGAGGAATTGGCCTATAAGCGCGAACGTCGCCGCCGAGAAGGCAAGCCGCCGCTTTATGATCGCGAAGCGCTGAAAATGACGACCGAGCAATTGGAACGCGCCTTGGCGAATGGCAAGCAGCCCTATTGGCGCTTCAAGCTATCCATGCGCTCCGTTTCCTGGCGGGATCAGGTGCTGGGTGATCGCAGCGTGAAGCTTTCGGCGATTTCAGACCCGGTGCTGATCCGCGCGGATGGTTCGCCGCTTTATACGTTTACGTCTGTGGTCGATGATCTGGAAATGGGCATCACGCATATTGTGCGTGGTGAGGATCACGTCACCAATACCGGCATTCAGATTGATATTTTTGAAGCGCTGGGCGGCAAGCAAGGCGCTTTAGCCTTTGGCCATTTGCCGTTGCTGACGGATGCGGAAGGCGGTGCGCTATCCAAGCGCTTGGGGTCCATTTCGCTTCGGCATTTGCGCAAGGATGGGATCGAACCCGCCGCGCTTGTGGGCTATCTCGCGGCGCTTGGTACTTCGAACGATCCGGTGGCGGGGATGCCGGCTGACCTCGCACCCACTTATGATCTTGGCAAGGTTTCGCAATCAACGGCGCGTTTCGATCCGCGCCATATGCTGGCGCTGAACAGAAAGCTTTTGCATGGCATCAGCTTTGACGCGGTGAAGGATAGGCTTCCCGAAGGCGCGGATGAGGCGTTTTGGCTGGCGGTGCGCGGCAATCTCGATCTGCTGCGCGAAGCCAAGCCCTGGTTTGATGTGGTGCGCGGCACCATCGTGCCGCCTGTTCTGGAAAACGAAGGCGATTTCCTGCGCGCCGCCCTTGCCGCGATGCCAGAGGAACCTTGGGATGGCACTACCTGGGGCGCCTGGACGGGCGCCTTGAAGGAAAGCACCGGGCGTAAGGGCAAGGCGCTGTTCCTGCCGCTGCGGTTGGCACTCACGGGTGAAGATCACGGCCCGGATATCGGCACCATCCTGCCGCTGATCGGGCGGGACCGCGCGGCGCTCCGCCTTAAAATCGCGGCGGGAGGCTGACGCATGGCTGAACTTTTCCTGCATGATTTCGCGGCGCGGACCAAGCGTCGGTTTGAACCGCTCGATCCCAAGCATGTGAAGCTCTATGTCTGCGGGCCCACGGTTTATGATCTGGCGCATCTCGGCAATGCGCGGCCTGTGGTGGTGTTTGATGTGCTGGCGCGCTTGCTGCGCAGGCTTTATCCGCGCGTGACCTATGCGCGCAACATCACGGATATAGACGACAAGATCAATGCGCGCGCGCGCGAAAGTGGTGAGCCGATTGCTGCCATCACCGCGCGCACCACGGCGGATTTCCACGCCGATATGGCTGCGGTCGGCGCGCTGCCGCCCGATGTGGAACCGCGCGCCACGAGCCATATCGCGGAAATGATTACCCTGATCGAACGCCTGATCGCCAATGGCCATGCCTATGCCGCCGATGGCCATGTGCTGTTCTCGGTGCCGTCCTTCGGGAATTACGGCAAATTCTCTGGCCGATCACCGGATGAATTGCTGGCCGGCGCGCGGGTGGATGTGGCCCCCTATAAGCGCGATGCCGGTGATTTCGTGCTGTGGAAGCCAAGCGATGCCGAAACACCTGGCTGGGATAGCCCCTGGGGCCGCGGCCGGCCTGGCTGGCATATTGAATGCTCGGCCATGTCCTGGAAGCATTTGGGTGAGAGTTTTGATATCCATGGCGGCGGGCAAGATCTGATTTTCCCGCATCATGAAAACGAAATCGCGCAATCGGTATGCGCTTTCCCCGGCACCGTCTTTGCCCGCTATTGGATGCATAACGGCATGCTGATGGTGGATGGGGAGAAAATGTCGAAATCGCTCGGCAATTTCCTCACCGTGCGCGATATTCTGAAGAAGGGCGCCTGGGCCGGTGAGGCGTTTCGCCTACTGCTGCTGCGCACCCATTACCGCCAATCGCTGGATTATTCCGAAGCTGCTTTGGATGAAGCCAAGGCGGAATTGGATGATCATTACGCCATGCTGGCGCGCGCTGGCGTTGCGGATGAGGATGATGAAGCCGCGCGCATGGCGGATTGGGTGCTGGAACCGCTGCACGATGATTTGAACACGCCCTTGGCGTTGGCGCGGCTGCGGGATCTTCGCACACTGGCCAATGCGCTGACGGTGGGTGGTTCGCCCAATGTCGTGCTGGAGCGTATGGGGCTTAAGGAAGCGCCGGAAATCGGCGCAGTGGTCGCTGGCTTCCGTGACGCCGCTTCAGTGCTGGGTGTGGCGCAGAGCAGCCCCGCGCAATGGCTGCAAGGTGATGGCGCTGATGCCGCCGCTATCGAAGCTGCCATCGCCGCCCGGCTTGCCGCCCGCAACGCGAAGAACTGGGCGGAGGCTGATCGCATTCGGGATGATTTGAAGGCGCAGCGCATCATTCTGGAAGATGGCGCGGGCGGCACCACCTGGAAACGCGCTTGACCTTCCCCTTATGGCAAGCCGCATCCTTCCCGGATTGAAACCAAACCCGGGAGCCGAACCATGAAGCGCCTCATTCTTTGCCTTGCCCTCGCGACCTTTGCCCTGCCAGCCCTGGCGCAGCACGGGCATCAGGGCCATGGCGCGCGTGCTTCGGCCAATGAACCGGCCTCCACCCGCGAATATCGCGCAGCCAATGACAAGATGCACCGCGACATGAATATCCGCTTCACCGGCGATGCGGATCGGGATTTTGCCGCCGGCATGATCCCACATCACCAGGGCGCCATTGATATGGCGCGCGTGGTGCTGCGCCATGGCAAGGACCCGGAAATGAAGCGCCTGGCGGAAAGCATCATCGCCGCGCAGGAAGCCGAAATCGCCCAAC
>JADCGG010000210.1 GCA_020249125.1 Roseomonas sp.
ATAGGAAACCGGCCGCGTCGTGGTGGTCTCGAACGTGAAGTCATCCACCTTGCGATAGGATTCCAGCACCGGGATGCGCCCGCGCGTGATGGCGCTGCCGGTGGCATCGAATTGCGGGCTGTCATTCTTGAAGAAGCGATCGAAATTCCACAGCACCGCATCGGCATTGAAGGGCGTGCCATCATGGAACGTCACGCCACGGCGCAAATGAAAGCGCCAGATGCGCGGGTCATTGGCGTCCTGTTCGAAGCGCTCGGCAAGGCCTGGCCTGATCCCCGCCGGCTGATCGGCGCGCGACAAATCCCACAACACGAGCGATTCGAAGACCGGATAGCCAAGAAAGCGCATGCCTTCGAAGCCGTTATTGGGCATGCCGGTTGTGGTGGGCACATCGGTCGCGGTCATGGCGATGCGCAGCGTCTTTTGCTGCTGCTGCGCTTCGGCGCCTGCCATCCCAAAAGCCGTCAGGGCGGCGGTCAGTGCCGCGCCCCAAAGGCGGTTCTTCCAGTTCATGTTCTGTCTCCCGTCCTTGGCAGCGCGGGGGCGCTGCCTTGCGGGTAGCCTAGCAAGCTTTAGGCCGGGGCCAAGCCCCGTTCATTCGGGTTTGATGTTCTGGCTGCGGATCAGATCGCCCCACATGACCAATTCTTCGGCAAGGGTGCGCGCCAAAACCTCAGGCCCGCCGGTTTCCAGCACCACGCCTTGTTCGCCCATGCGTGCGATCAGGTCACGATCCTGTGTTGCTACAGCCAAAGCCTGTGCGGCGCGTGCGACGATGGGGGTGGGCAATCCGGCTGGGCCAAAAAGCCCCTGCCAGAAAACGCCGTTGAAGCCGGGCAGCGCATCCGCCACAGGCGGCAAATCCGGCAGCAGCGCCAATCTTTCCTTGGAGGATATGGCAAGTGCGCGCGTCGCGCCTTCGCGCACCGCGGGCAATGCTTCCTGCACCGCGCTGAACATGGCCTGCACGCGGTTCTGCCGAAGGTCAATCAAGGCCGCAGCGCCGCCGCGATAGGGTACATGCACCACATCAATCCCCGCACGCGCCCGGAACAATTCAAGGCAGAGATGGTTGACGGCGCCGGTGCCTGAGGAGCTGAAATTCACCTTGCCCGGATTGGCCTTGGCATAGGCAATGAGTTCCGCTGTGCTGCGGACCGGCAGCGATGGATGCACATGCAGGATAAAGGCAGTGCGGAACACGGTGCCAATCGGCGTCAACGCCGCTTGAGGGTCACGCGGTTGCAGATTGGGTTGCAGCGCCGGGTTGATGGCAAGGGTGGAGGTGCCCATCAGCAGCGTATAGCCATCGGGTCGCGCCTGTGCGGCGGCATTATTGGCCACCGCCGTCGCGGCGCCTGGGCGATTATCCACCACCAGCGTCTGGCCCAATTCGCGGCTCATGCGGTCCACAATACCGCGCGCGCCGAAATCCGTGACACCACCGGGAGGATAGCCAAGCAGCACAGAAACACTACGACTGGGCCAGGCTTCCTGGGCGCTGAGCGCGTGCGGCAGGGCAGGCGCGGCCAGGGTTGCGGCAAGCAGGGTGCGTCTTTTCATTGGGTTCCTCCCGATCATGGTGAAGGCTGCTTCAGCCGGCATGCGGGATCAAGCCCCAGCCGCGATCTCGGCGTAATAGGTGCAAACCGATCAGGCTTCCAAACCCGCAAGGCGTCGTTCGCGTACGGAAATAAAATTGAAGCCAATCGAACGAAAGGGCTCGGGCGCCACCCAATTGGCAAGCCCCCAGGTCGCGCGCACTTCAGCTTCCTTGCAGTGACCCAGCACCAATTCAGCAAGCCGTTTGCCGAGAATACTGCCCTTCACAATGCCAGCGCCATTGCAACCGGCTGAGGTATAAAGCCCTTCTTCCACCTGGCCCCACCAGGGCGCGCCATTCATCGTCAGCGCCGTGGTGCCGCCCCAAACCTGATCCAAGCCGATATGGGCAAGCCCTGGATAGCGCCGATGAAAACAGGATAGCAGGGTTTCCTGCACGCGCGGTGCTGGCACGGGCCGTTCGTGCGCATACATGGACCGCACCAAAAGCCGATCCGGCCCAAAGCGCCGCACGGTTGTTCCCAAACGATGCGAAGGCAGCAAGCCCCACACAGGCATGCTGCCCAGATGTAGCGCATCCTTGGCGTTCAAGGGGTCAGAGAGAGCGGCATAGGTGTACATGGTCACCAAGCGATCACGCAGGCGGCCAAAATGGCGGATAGCGGCATTGGTTGCCATGATAACCGATGGCGCGGTGATGCGCGCCAATGGTGTTTCCAGATACCATTGGCCCTGACGTTGCATCGAAAGCAGCGGCGTATTTTCATGCAGCGCAATATTGGCGGGCAAGGTATCAGCCAGACCTCGGATCAGCGCCGCAGGGTCAAGCAGATAACCTTCTTCCGTATAAAGCGCGCTTTGGTAATAGCTTGTGCCGATGCGTTCCTGTAGCGCGCTGCGATCCCAAACTTCATGCGGCAAGCCCGCTGCCTTGACCGCTGTTTCCAAGGCCCTCACCTGCAGCAAACCAAGATCGGTTGCAGCCGCCTTGATGCGGCCAGAGCGTTGCAGGCCGCAATCAATGCCGTGTTGTTCGATGGGCGCCATCAGCCAGGCCCAGCCTTCTTCGGTAAAGCGGTTAAGCGCGTCGGCATGCTGAAGATCACCGGTGCTTGGGCCAGAGGGAAGGTCACGCGGGCTCGCGAATCCTGAATTGCGACCGGACGAGCCTTCACCGATTTCGGTCGCCTCGATCACGATAATCCGTGCCTGAGGCTGAAGTTCGGCAAGGCGCCGCGCGGCCGCAAGCCCGGTATAGCCGGCACCAACAACAACATGATCCGCGGCCAAATCCCCTTCGGCCTGGGCGCATGCGGTGCGCTTAGGCAATAGGGCATTGAACCCTGAATGGTCAGTATAGAGCGGGAAACTGGGGCGCTTCATAGGCTTCTGTCTATGGAACCTGTCATAAATACGCAATGATGCCGCTTCCCTGCATGCGCGGTCGCGCCATTGGGTTGGGAAGGTAGTTTGGTGCGCCTGAAGTGCCCGAGGACTCCTATCCTTCACCGAACTGTCATTCGTTTGTCATGCAGCATTGCTAGGCCGCGCTCATGAAAAGCGGGGTCTCCATGCTGGAAATTGATCGGCTCACCAAGCGCTTCGGCGCGAAGACGGCGGTGGATGGCGTGAGCTTGCGCGTTCCGGCTGGGCAGATGGTGGGCGTGATTGGCCGTTCAGGCGCGGGGAAATCTACGCTTCTCCGCATGATCAACCGCCTGACGGAACCAAGCGAAGGGCGCATCATCTTCGATGGCCAGGATGTGACGCAATTGCAGGGGCGCGCGCTGCGCGATTGGCGCATGCGTTCCGCCATGATCTTCCAGCAATTCAACCTGGTGCAGCGCCTTGATGTGCTGACCAATGTGCTGGTCGGCCGGCTCAATCAGCGCCCCATGCTGACATCCATGTTCAAGATGTTCAGCGTCGAAGAACGCGCCATGGCGCTGACCGCCCTTGATCGCTTTGATCTTGCCGAGGCCGCCTTGCAGCGTGCGGATACGCTTTCAGGCGGGCAGCAACAACGCGTCGCAATCGCGCGCGCCTTGATGCAGAATCCCCGCCTCATTTTGGCGGATGAGCCCATCGCTTCGCTCGATCCGCGCAATTCGAAGATTGTGATGGATGCGCTGCGCGATGTTAACCGCGATGGCCTGACCGTGCTGGTCAATCTGCATGATCTGACCACGGCGCGTTCCTATTGCGACCGGATTGTCGCGCTGAATGCTGGGCGCGTTGTTTTTGATGGCCCGCCCGCGGAACTTACCGCTGCCCGCATTCGCGAGGTTTATGGAGTGACCGAGGAAGAATTCGCCGAAGAAGCCGCGCAGGCTGTCGGTGCCACACCGCATCAGCTTGCGGTGGCTTGATCCCCACCCCCCAAAGGAGATTGCGACATGTTCACCCGCCGTTCGCTTGCCGGGCTTGCCGCTGGCGCTGCCCTGCTGCCTAGCCTTGCCAAGGCGCAGAATTGGACTCCACGCCGCACGGAAAGCTTCACCGAGGGCTTCCCGGCGGCTGGCCGTCGCCCCTGGGCCGACCAGGTGCCGCAGCTGCGCATCGGGCTGATGGGCGGCGAGAATGAGGCCGACCGCCTGGGCCGCTTTGGCCCCTATCGCGAATTGCTGGAACGCACCTTTGGTGTGCCGACCAGGCTTTTCCCGGCTTCAGATTATGCCGGCGTTCTGCAAGCTTTCGCAGCAAAGCAGATTGAAATCTCGGCGCTTGGGGCTTCGGCTTATGCCGGCGCCTGGCTTGACACCAATGGCGGGGTGGAACCGCTTTTCGTGGCCGAAGAAGCCGATGGATCCATCCATTATCTTTCGGTCATGGTAACGCGTGCCGATTCCGGCATTGCCAATATGGAACAAATGCGCGGCAAATCCTTGGCCTGGGCCGATGCGAATTCCGCTTCCGGCTATCTGATCCCACGCTTTTCGCTGCGCCGTGCGGGCATTGGCGTGGAACCCGGCCAGTATTTCTCCCGCACCGGCTTTGGGGGCGGGCATGAACAGGCGGTTGTTGCGGTACTGCAACGCCAATATGATGCCGCCGTGACCTGGACTTCCGGCCAGGGTGATGAAGCGCAGGGCTTCAGCCGCGGCAATCTGACCGCCATGGTGCAGAAGGGCCTTTTGAATATGCGCGACCTTCGCATCATCTGGCGGAGCGAGCCGATCCTGAACGGCCCCATGACGATACGCACCGATGTGCCCGCCGCCGTCAAGGAGGACATAAAGCGCTTCCATCTGGCGCTGCCGAAGACGCATCCGGACATCTACAAGCAAATCGAACGTGGCGGCGGCACGGGCTATCGTGAAGTGCGCCATCAGGATTTCGAGCTTTTCGTTGAACTGCGCCGCGAAGAAGCTGCGGCGCGTCGTCGCCGTTCGTAAACATGCAGGAAGCCTATGCCACCAGCCTTCCCGCGGTCATCCGCGGGGAGGAAGCCTTTCAGGCTGCGCGCCGGCAAAGGCGCAACGCGGCGCTTTTGGGCGCTGCGGTGGTATTGGCCTGCCTGATACTCGCAGCCTGGGTGAGCGAGGCACATCCCGCCACTCTTTGGGCCGGGCTGCCGCGTATCTTTGAATATTTCATCCGTATCTTGCCGGATTTGCGCTGGGATGCGTTGTTTGCGAGTGCGGAAACGGAAGGCTCCATCGCCTTCTGGTTCTACCGCCTGCCGGAATGGGCTTTGCTGATTATCGAAACCGCCAATATGGCAGCATTGGCTACGCTGCTGGGTTCTGCGGTTTCCCTGCTGCTGGCCTTTCCGGCGGCGCGTAACATCTCACCTTCAGGTCTGGTCTATAATGTCACGCGTCGCTTTCTTGAAGCGCTGCGTACCATTCCCGAAATCGTCTACGCGCTGATTTTCGTCTGGGCCTTTGGTGTTGGGGCGCTGGCGGGCATTCTGGCGATTGCGCTTCATAGCGCCGGCGCCAATGGCAAGTTATTCGCCGAGGCGATTGAGAATGCCGATATGAAGCCCTGGGATGGCGTGACCTCCGCCGGTGGCAGTTGGTTTGCCGCCTGCCGCTTCGCGATCCTGCCACAGGTGCTGCCCAATTTTCTATCTTATCTGCTGCTGCGGTTTGAAATCAACATACGCTCCGCCAGCGTGATTGGCTTTGTCGGCGCGGGCGGCATTGGGGAGGAACTCTATAAGGTGATCTCCTTCAATTATTATGAGGAAATCAGCGCCATCATCCTGCTGATCATCCTGACCGTCGCCAGTGTTGACCTGCTATCCGAAAAGCTGCGCCATGCCGCGATAGGCCGGCTGGAGGCTGCCCGATGAGTGAGAACACCATCTCCGCCTGGCGCACACGCATGCCAATGGCTTTCGGGCCAGGGCCCTTCCGGCTAGGCTTGCGCTTTCTTGGCATTGCGCTGTTCCTGGTATGGTTCATGGGCGCGCTTTGGTATTTTGATTTTTCGCCTACGCGCCTTTGGAATGGCTTGGGTGGGCTTGGCAAGATCATTGTTCTGATGATCCCACCCTCCCCTGGGCAGCTTTGGGTCGAAATCATGAAGGGCATGGCGGAGAGTGTCGCCATGGCGTTCCTCGGCACTTTCCTGGCCGCACTTGTCGCCATTCCGCTGGGCTTCATGGGCGCGCGTAATGTCGTGACGGTGACGCTGCTGCGCTTTTCCTTCCGGCGCGTGCTGGATGGCATGCGCGGCGTGGATCAATTGATCTGGGCGCTGGCCTTTGTGCGCGCGGTGGGGCTTGGACCTTTGGCCGGGGTGCTCGCGATTTTCATCTCGGATATCGGGATCTTGTCGAAGGTTTATGCGGAAGCCATCGAAAACGCCGAAAAGCGCCAAGCCGAAGGTGTCACCGCCGCTGGCGGTGGGCGCCTGCTTGGCATCCGCTTTGGGCTATTGCCACAAGTGGCGCCGGTGATGCTCGCCCAGGCGCTGTATTTTTTTGAGAGCAATACGCGTTCTGCTTCCATCCTGGGGGTTGTGGGCGCGGGTGGGATCGGGCTGCAAATCGCCGAGCGTATTCGCGTGCGCCATTGGGATGAGGTGGCCTTCATTATCATCCTGATGATCATCACCGTTGCCGCGATTGATTGGATTTCTGGGCGCATCCGCCGCCGGCTGATCACCGCTGCGTCGTAACGCCAGGGTCAACGCCGGGCGCGTGACGGGGTCGCGCTTTCGGCCTAGGCTCCCCATATGAAAGAGGCGGAAGTGTCATGAGCGGGGCCACCGCACAGGGCGGCATATTCAGCATCAGTGGTCGGCAATGGCTGATCCTGCTGATGGTGCAATTGGCCAATTTGCTGTTCGGCATGACCATCACCTTGGCCAATCTTGTGCTGCCGGATATGCGGGGCGCGCTTTCCGCGACGCAGGATGAAATCTCCTGGGTCATTACGCTTAACCTGGTGGCGACCGCGGTCGCAACGCCGGTGACAGGATGGCTCGCGAGCCGTCTTGGCTGGCGCAATCTGATGTTTGGCACGGTGACTGGTTTCACCATCTGTTCGCTGCTCTGTGGTTTGGCGACCAGCCTTGATATGCTGATCCTGGCGCGCATCGGCCAAGGCGCTTTTGGCGCGCCCATCATGCCCATGGGGCAGGCGATCTTGCTTGCGTCCTTCCCCAAGCATTTGCAGCCAACCGCGATTGTGATCTGGGGCGTGGGCGCTGTCTTCGGCCCCGTGCTTGGCCCCATCCTGGGCGCCATGGCGACAGAGGCCTGGAATTGGCGCGCGGCGTTTTTTATGATTGTGCCGCCGGGTATCGCAACCCTGGTCTGCATCTGGTTCGCGCTGTCTGATCGCACCGAACGCAAACCTGTTTCCTTTGATTGGACTGGCTTTTTGGCGCTATCGGTTGCCATCATCTGCATCCAGTTGATCCTGGATCGCGGCCAAAGGCTTGATTGGTTTGAAGCGCCGGAAATCATGGCCTGCGCGGTGATTGGCGCCATCAGCTTTTACATTTTTGTCGCGCATTGCCTGACCGCGTCCGCCCCCTTCCTCAATCCCAGGCTTTTTCTGGATCGAAATTTCGCCATCGGCACGGCGATTGCTTTTGTGATGGGGATGCTCGCCTTCACCAGCCTCACGCTATTCCCGACCATGCTGCATGATTTGCGCGGCTATCCGGATAATGCGGTGAGTATCCTGATCGCAGCGCGCGGCATGGGGAATTGGGTGGCGTTTCTGGTGGTGGTGCAGCTCACGCGTTGGGCGCCGCGTTTCACCATTGGGCTTGGGCTGTTCTTTCAGGCGCTATCAGGTTTCTGGATGGCGCAATTCGACATCAATGTGACCGAAGCGCAGATATTCTGGTCGCATCTGTTGCAAGGTTTCGGACAATCCATCGCCTTCACGCCCATGACCGTGATGGCGTTTTCCACCCTGCCCGCGCATCAGGTCACGGAAGGCTCGGCGATTTTCACGCTGATGCGCAATTTCGGATCAAGCCTGTTCATTTCCATCGCGGTGATGATGCTGATCAGGTCAAGCGGCGAGAACTATGCGCGGCTTGGGGAATTCGTGACCCCTTACAACAAGCTGCTGACACTGCCGAATTTTCCGGCAAGTTGGGATTTGGAAAGTGCATCCGGCCTGTTCCGCCTGGCCGGAGAAATCCAGCGCCAGGCGGCGATGATCGGCTATGTGAATGCCTTCTACCTGATGGCTGCAACAGCGGCAGTCAGTGTGCCGCTGGCCTTCTTCATGCAAAAAGCGAAGCGATTAGGTTAGCTTTTCCCGGCATAGGATTTCGCCATGCCATCTGCTGGATCGGCCTGCGGGCCATAGGGCATGATTGGATAACGCAGCCCCGCCTTGGAAAGCCCGAGCAAACCTTCAACCGCGCGGGCGAGGTCCTCCGGCGGGCAGGCCATCAGCATTTCATCATCGGCAACCCCACCATAACGGCGTTCGGCATAGCAGGGGATGGAAAGACAGACGGTGCGGTCACGCAAAGCGCGGCCCCAGGAATCGGCGCAGGCGCTTTCCCCGGTGATGGAAAAATCATAGCGCTTGTAATTCTTCCATTGCAACCCGTTGATGAACAGGATCATTTGCGCGGGATTGGCGTAAAACAGGCAGATATCCGGCGGATCAAGCCGCGCGGACCGCAAGGGCGATACCACGAGGCCCTTATAGCGCGCCGGCACGCGCGGCATTTGCGCCTGATGCAGCCGGCCCGCTTCGCGGTTTTCAAACCAGACGCCTTCGAATTTGCGGCCGGAGAGATAGAGTTCCGAGGGTTCATTCAACCCGATCACCCCGCCGCAATTGCTGAAGCCCGGCACGTTTTCTTCTGTGATGCCCATGGTGAAGCCCGCGATGCGCGCTTGCGTGACCAATTGGCAGGTGGAGAATTTCTTGCCCTCGGTCGAGATCGGAAGAGCG
>JADCGG010000211.1 GCA_020249125.1 Roseomonas sp.
ATCTTGCGCACCAGATCATAGGGCGCTTCCAAATCGGTCGCCGCGCCGCTGATGGTGATGCTGCGCGCGTTTGTGTCACGTGAAACAACTAAGCCGTGATGCGTCAGCAACCCGGCCATGGTGGCAACATCGGCCAGATCAGGCGCATTGGTGAGCGTCAGCGGCCCATCGGAAAGCAGGCCCGCTGCCATCAGGGGCAGCGCCGCATTCTTGGCGCCGGAGACAGGAATGCTGCCCGAAAGCACCCGCCCGCCGCGGATCAGGATCCGATCCATCAGAGCTTCGGCAGCGCGACGCCACGCTGGCCCATATATTTGCCGCGCCGGTCCGCATAGCTGACCTCGGGCGGGGCTTCGCCCTTCAGGAACAGGAATTGGCAGACGCCTTCATTGGCATAGACCTTGGCCGGCAGCGGCGTGGTATTGCTGATTTCGATGGTGACCTGGCCTTCCCATTCGGGTTCCAGCGGTGTCACATTCACAATCAGCCCGCAGCGCGCATAGGTGGACTTGCCAAGGCAGATCACCAGGATATCGCGCGGGATGCGGAAATATTCGACCGTATGGGTCAGCACGAAGGAATTGGGCGGGATGATGCAAACCGGCCCCTTGCGCGTGACAAAGCCATCTTCGGAAAACGCCTTTGGGTCCACGATGGCATTGTCAACATTGGTGAAAATCTTGAACTCATCCGCCGCGCGGGCGTCATAGCCATAGGATGACAGGCCGTAGGAAATCACGCCTTCGCGCCGCTGCGCTTCCACGAAGGGTTCAATCATGCCGTGTTCTGCCGCCATGGTGCGGATCCAGCTATCGGGCATGATGGGCATGGTGGTTTGGCCTGGCTCAAGAATGCGGCGCGGCGCGGCGCCTTGGGAGGCGTGGATTAGCCCAGCGCGGGCAGGGGGACAACCGGCGGGCAGAACGGAGTGGAGAATCGGCTTGAAATATGGTTTTATGGATCCATGCCCGATGGTTTGAACCCTCCCCCAGCGCCGGATGCCAGCGCAGAGCTTCGCCGGTTTCTGGATGGACGGAAATTCGCCACCATTCTGGCGGATCCCCCGTGGCAGTTTCAGAACGCGACCGGGAAGGTCGCCCCCGGACATAGGCGGCTGAATCGCTACTCCACGATGAACCTTGTAGATATTTGTGCCTTACCGATTGCGGAAGCCGCTGCCGAGACGGCGCATCTTTACCTTTGGGTTCCAAACGCCTTGTTGCCCGAAGGCCTCATGGTGATGAAGGCCTGGGGTTTTTCCTATAAGTCCAACATTATTTGGCATAAGCTGCGCAAGGATGGCGGCAGTGATGGGCGGGGAGTTGGTTTTTACTTTCGAAATGTAACTGAAATTCTGCTTTTTGGTGTGCGCGGAAAAAGCGCCAGAACGCTGGCGCCTGGTCGCAGGCAGGTGAATTACTTGGGAACGCGTAAGCGGGAACATTCGCGGAAGCCGGATGAAATTTTCCCGATCATGGAGGCGTGCTCACCAGGACCGCGCCTGGAGCTCTTCGCGCGGGGCGGGCGAGAGGGTTGGGTCAGCTGGGGCGATCAGGCGGAAGCCTATGAGCCTTCCTGGCCCACCTACCAGCATAATAGTGCATCGGAACAGCTGCGCCTGCGTCTTCCCTGAAGGGGACAGTCCTGCCGGCAAGTGCGTGGGCTGGCATCTCTGACGGCGGCACTTTGTCTTAGCGCCCTTCTTCCTCATCGTCGAGGGCGCTCGGTAACCGCCGCCGACGAGCTTCCGCTTGTGCTGCCTTGGCTGCCGCAACGGCCTCATCCCCATCATCAACATAAAGTGCCGGGGTGATGGCAAAGGTCAGGACAGGGCAGCCGCCCCCGCCGCCACCTTCAATCTTGGGCCAGAGTTTCTCGTGATGTGTGGTGGCGGCACCGTAGGAGGCGCCTTTTCCAAGTTGCCTGAAGATGGTCTGCAATTCCGCTGCGCGCGTAATGATGATGCCAACATCAATGGCGCGCAATTCGAACAGCAGTCGGAAATTGTTCAAGTCGCGGTCAAAGAAGGGATCCTTGTTATTCCATTCTACTTCCAGCGCGACACCATCGCGGAAACAATCAACCGCATGGGTTGGACTTTGAATTTCACGTTGATCAATCACGAAGGCGGTCTTGAAATCCTTTTCCACCCAACCCCTGCCATAAAACGCACCATCTATGCGGCGGGAAATCAATGAACGATTGCCGCCGGAGACTTCAATTTCGCTGCGCAACAGCGTGAAGCCTCGCAAGACTTCGATGATGTCCTGCCAAGGTCCGGGATAAGCAGTTGCGAGGATGCCTGTCGCGTTCCGCCATTCCTTCACATGGTAACGTGCGCGCAAATCGTCGGGAACAAGATGAACTGTGGACATCCTGAATTCATTTCATTTTTACCGGAGTCGGATCCAGCCCCCAAATAGCGCAGGTGCCTTCTACGCCGCCGCCATCCGCGGCGGGCGCGTTAACCAATTCGCCAGCGCAGCGATAATGCCCACCACCAGCATCACCGGCCAAAAGGCGGCGTAGCTGCCCGTGGCATCCACCACCCAGGCGCCCGCGCCGGCGCCCAGAAAGCCGCCAAGCTGGTGAGAGAAAAAGCACACCCCGTAAAGCGCACCCAGATCCGCCACGCCAAAGCGCCGCGCAATCGCCGCCGAGGTCAGCGGGATGGTGCCGAGCCAGATGAAGCCCATCACCGCGGCAAAAACCAGCGTGCCCCATTCGGTTGGCGTCACATTGGCAAAGACCGCAATCGCCAGCGTGCGGATCATGTAAATGCCACCCAAAGCGACTTCCGGGCGGATGCTATTGCCGATCCGCCCGCAGAGCCACGATCCTGGGATATTGAACAGCCCCACCAGCATCAGCGCCGTCACGCCAAGCCCCGTCGGCAGGCCGCAAAGCGCAAGATGCGCGGGCAGATGCGTTGTTAAAAAGGCCAATTGGAAGCCGCAGGCGAAGAAGCCAAGCGTCAGCAGGGCGAAGTCACGCTCGGCGAGCGCGCTGCGGGCGAGTGCCGGGAAGCCCGCCAGCCCAGTCGCGCGCCCGGTGGCCGGGCCGGGCGGCGCCCATTCCAGCCTGGGGGCGACGAAGATCATCAGCGTCATGGTTGCGGCCAGCATCAGAAAGGCGCCAGAAGTGCCGTAATCCGTAATGCCCCATTGCACAAAGGGGATCATCGCCGCCTGGCCGATGGACCCGCCCGCCGAGGCCAACCCCAGCGCATCGCCCCGGCGGTTTGCCGGCACGGCGCGCGCGACCGCGCCCAATACGGTGCCGGACCCTGCCGCTGCCACACCAAGCGCGGTCAGCACGCCGATGCCGATGATCAGGCTTGGCGTGCTCGGCCAGATCGCGGGCAGGATCAGGCCGATGGCGTAGATCACCGCCCCGCCAAGGGCCACGCGCCCCGCGCCATATTTATCGGCCAAGGCCCCGGCGATAGGCTGGCCCACCCCCCAGAGCAGGTTATGGATGGCGACCGCCGCACCATAGGCAAAAGCCGGGATGGCGTGTTCCGCGCCCAAAGGCAGCAAAAACAGGCCAAAGGTCTGCCGTGCCCCGAGTGCCAAGGAGACAGAAGCGGCGGCGGCGATGACGACAATCCAGGCTTGAGCGGGCATGATGGCTTCTATGCCCCCGGCGGCGGCGCCTGACCAGCCCAAAACAGGGCGCTTGACGCTTGGGCGCGATGCGCTTAAACGCCCGCTTCCGTCGAAAAGCCCCCGGAGCCTTCCTGGGGCTGTTTGGCGTTTTGGGGATCGCGGGAGATGCCTTCGGGCGTCGCATGCACCGCGGGCCTCTCGGTTTTTTGAGAGAGGACTGAACAGTGGCGAAGAAGATCGCAGGCTATATCAAGCTGCAGATCCCGGCCGGCAAGGCGAATCCGTCGCCGCCCGTGGGTCCCGCGCTTGGTCAACGTGGCCTGAACATCATGCAATTCGTGAAGGAATTCAACGCGGCGACGCAGCAGATGGAACCGGGCACGCCGACGCCTGTGGTCATTACTGCCTATTCGGACCGCACCTTTTCCTTCATCACCAAGACGCCGCCGAACACCTACTTCCTGCTGAAGGCTGCGAAGCTCGATAAGGGCTCAACCGCGCCCGGCAAGGCCGCGCCGATTGGCCGCGTCACCAAGTCCCAGCTTGTCGAAATCGCCAAGGTGAAGATGCAGCACATGAATGCCAATGATGTTGATGCTGCCGTGCGCATGCTCGCGGGTTCTGCCCGTGCCATGGGCCTGACCGTGGTGGAGGGTTAAATCCATGGCAAAGCAAGGTAAGCGTCTGAAGGCGGCCTATACGGGGATTGACCGTGAAAAGACCTATGCGCTGGATGAGGCGGTGAAGCTAGCCAAGGGCGGCGCCAAGGCGAAGTTCGATGAAACCATCGAAATTTCTATGAACCTCGGTATTGACCCCCGCCATGCGGACCAGATGGTGCGCGGCGTGGTGGGCCTGCCGCATGGCACCGGCAAGACCGTGCGCATCGGCGTCTTTGCCCGTGGTGCCAAGGCCGATGAAGCCAAGGCCGCCGGCGCGGATGTGGTGGGTGCGGATGACCTGGCTGCCCTGGTGCAGGAAGGCAAGATCGAATTCGATCGCTGCATCGCGACCCCGGACATGATGGGTCTGGTGGGCCGGCTTGGTAAGGTGCTCGGGCCCCGCGGCCTGATGCCGAACCCGAAGCTTGGCACTGTCACCATGGATGTGAAGGGTGCCGTGACCGCGGCCAAGGCTGGCCAGGTGGAATTCCGCGCTGAAAAGGCCGGGATCGTCCATGCCGGTATCGGCAAGGCTTCTTTCGGCGAAGCGCAGCTTCTGGAAAACGCCCGCGCCTTCGTGGAAGCGATCCAGCGCGCCCGCCCAACCGGCGCCAAGGGGACCTATGTGAAGAAGGTGGCGGTTTCGTCCACCATGGGCCCTGGCGTGCGCGTGGATGTGAGCAGCCTGGCAGCTTCCGCCGGCTGAGTTTTGGTGCCGCCCCGTGCGGCGCCTTGAAATACGCCTGGCCCCTTAAAGGCTGGGCGGGCAGGGGATGGCCATTGGCCATGCCCGCAACCTGTCGGAGACCTTCTGTTGTCCTTCGGGACAGTAATGGGCCCTGCGGCCCGCAGGAGATAGACGGTGTGCCCAAGCAGAGACCACCCAGGGCAAGTCCCTGGTTTGGCTTGGTTTGGCGTTCCGGACTGACAGGCGAACCGGGGTTGGTGCCGTGCTGGCGCCGGCCCCCGAGTGAACCCGGCTGGAGCCCCTCCACAAGGCCCTGGCCACCGACGGAGACGTAGAGTGGAAAGATCGGAGAAGCGCGAATTCGTCGAATCCCTCGCCACGATCTTCGCCGAGACCTCCTTCGTGCTGGTTGCCCGCAATAGCGGGTTGACTGTCGCGGATGTGAGTGAGCTTCGGCGTAGAATGCGCGCGGCTGGGGCTTCGTATAAGGTCGCGAAGAACCGCTTGGCCACCCGCGCCCTCGAAGGCACCCGTTTCCAAGGCGTTGCGCCGCTGCTGAAGGGTCCGACCGCGCTTGCGTGGTCAACGGATCCCGTGGCCGTGGCCAAAACCGCCGTGGAGTTCGCCAAGACAAACGATAAGTTTGTTGTCCTGGGCGGCGCTCTTGGAACCCAGACGCTGAACGCCGATGGCGTTAAGGCGCTGGCCGAGTTGCCGTCCCTGGAGACGCTGCGCGCGCAGCTTGTGGGTCTTATCCAGACCCCGGCGACGCGGATTGCGGGCGTGCTTCAGGCCCCTGGTGGGCAGGTGGCGCGGGTGTTGGCGGCATACGCCAAGAAGGACGCGGCCTGAGGCCCGGATTAGCCCCCGGAGGCATGCCGCCCTGGGGGAGTTGCAAGAACCAAACCAAGCTACTAAATCAAGGAGTACAAAGATATGGCTGATCTCGCGAAGCTGGTGGACGAACTGTCCGCCCTGACCGTTCTGGAAGCTGCCGAGCTTTCCAAGATGCTCGAAGAAAAGTGGGGCGTTTCCGCCGCCGCGCCGGTGGCTGTTGCCGCCGCCCCGGCCGCTGCCGCCGCCCCGGTTGCCGAAGCGCAGACTGAATTCACGGTCATTCTGGCCGCCGGTGGCGACAAGAAGATCAATGTCATCAAGGAAATTCGCACCATCACGGGCCTTGGCCTGAAGGAAGCGAAGGACCTGGTGGAAGGCGCGCCGAAGACCGTGAAGGAAGGCGTTTCCAAGGACGAAGCCGACAAGATCAAGAAGGTGCTGGAAGAAAACGGCGCCACTGTCGAAGTGAAGTAAGACTTACGGCCAGCCTTGGGCATCCGCTGCCGGGGCTGGACGAGACGATAATGGG
This sequence comes from Roseomonas sp., assembly GCA_020249125.1. Classification (GTDB taxonomy): domain Bacteria; phylum Pseudomonadota; class Alphaproteobacteria; order Acetobacterales; family Acetobacteraceae; genus Neoroseomonas. The sequence goes on from JADCGG010000211.1 coordinate 6,325, forward strand.
CGCGGGTGGGACCTCCCTGTCAAAGGGGGCGGGTCCCGCCCGTGACCGCGTTTCCCCGATCCGGGATCGGGGAGGCGTCCAGCGGATAACCCGGGCCGGCAGGGTAGGCCGGCAGGACAGATAGAGAAGAGCAGGACAGGCATGAACGCGATCACCCAGTCTTTCACCGGGCGTAAGCGGATCCGCAAGAGCTTCGGGCGTTTGCCGGAAGTGGCGCCGATGCCGAACCTTATTGATGTGCAGCGCGCATCCTATGAAAGCTTCCTGCAAATGGAAGTTTTGCCGGATGCGCGTACCGTCACCGGGTTGCAGGAAGTGTTCCGTTCGGTCTTCCCGATTGATGATTTCGCCGGGCGTGGCCGCCTGGAGTTCGTGCAATACGAACTTGAAGAGCCGAAATATGATGTTGAGGAATGCATCCAGCGCGGGCTGAATTACGCCGCGCCGCTCAAGGTGCGGCTGCGCCTGATCGTGTGGGATGTGGATGAGGATACCGGCAGCCGCACGGTGCGCGACATCAAGGAACAGGATGTCTACATGGGCGATATGCCGCTCATGACCGATAACGGCACCTTCATCATCAATGGCACGGAACGCGTCATTGTTTCCCAGATGCATCGCAGCCCGGGCGTGTTTTTTGATCACGACAAGGGCAAAACGCATTCCAGCGGCAAGTATCTGTTTGCCGCGCGCGTGATCCCATATCGTGGTTCCTGGCTTGATTTCGAATTCGACGCCAAGGATATTTGCTATGTGCGCATTGACCGCAAGCGCAAGCTGCCGGTCACCACGCTGCTTTATGCGCTGGATAGCGCCGCGACTGAAATGAAGCGCGCCGACAGTCAGGCGCCGCTGGAACTGCATGACATCCATGGCATGGATGCCGAGGAAATCCTCAATTCCTTCTATGGCCAGGTGGTGTTTGCACGCGGCCCCAAGGGCTGGTCGCGCACTTTTGATCCCGATGCCTTCCGCGGTGTGAAGCTGGCGGAAGCGCTGGTGGATGCGCGCACCGGTGAAGTTGTGGCGGAAAAGGACGCGAAGCTGACGCCGCGCATGGCGCGCAAAATCGCTGAAGCCGGCACCACGGAAGTGTTGGTGAGCCGCGCCGAATTGCTTGGCCGCTTTGTGGCGGAAGACCTGGTGAATATGGAAACCGGGGAAATCTGGGCCGAAGCCGGTGAGGAATTGACCGAGCCGAAGCTGAACCTGATTGAGGAAATCGGGCTCAATCGCTTGCCGACCCTTTCCATTGATCAGGCGGTTGGTCCTTGGATGCGCAATACGCTTGCGGTGGACAAGAATTCCAACCGCGATGAAGCGCTGATGGATATCTATCGCGTGATGCGCCCCGGTGAGCCGCCGACGCCGGAAACGGCTGAGGCGCTGTTCCGTGGCCTGTTCTTCGACATGGAGCGCTATGACCTTTCCACGGTCGGGCGCGTGAAGATGAATATGCGCCTTGGCTTTTCGCTGGAAGAAGTGCCGGATTATGTGCGTATTCTGCGCAAGCAGGATATTGTGGCGACACTGCGCGTGCTGCTCGACCTGAAGGATGGGCGTGGGCAGATTGACGATATTGATAATCTCGGCAATCGCCGCGTGAGGTCGGTTGGTGAATTGATGGAAAATCAATATCGCGTCGGCTTGCTGCGTATGGAACGCGCCATCAAGGAACGTATGGGTTCGGTGGATATTGATACAGTCATGCCGCATGACCTGATCAATGCGAAGCCGGCGGCGGCTGCGGTGCGTGAGTTCTTTGGGTCCTCGCAGCTTTCGCAATTCATGGACCAGACGAACCCGCTTTCTGAAGTGACGCATAAGCGCCGCCTGTCGGCGCTTGGTCCGGGTGGTCTGACGCGTGAGCGTGCCGGCTTTGAAGTGCGCGACGTGCATCCCACGCATTACGGGCGCATTTGCCCGATTGAAACGCCGGAAGGTCCGAATATCGGCCTGATCAATTCCCTCGCGACTTTTGCCAAGGTGAACAAATACGGCTTCATCGAAACGCCGTATCGCCTGGTGAAGGATGGGCAGATTGTGGGTGATTCCCGCTATCTCTCTGCGATGGAAGAAGAACGGCTGATCGTCGCGCAGGCCGATGCCAATGTGGATGGCGATGGCCGCTTCAAGGATGAATTGGTCTCCGTCCGTCAGGGCGGCGATTTCCGTCTGGTGAAGCCGGAAGAAGTGACGGCGATTGACGTTTCACCGAAGCAGCTTGTTTCGGTGGCCGCCGCGCTGATCCCCTTCCTGGAAAACGATGACGCGAACCGCGCGCTGATGGGTTCCAACATGCAGCGTCAGGCGGTGCCGCTGATCCGCGCTGATGCGCCGCTGGTTGGTACCGGCATGGAAGCCGCGGTGGCGCGTGATTCCGGCGCGACGATTGTGGCGCGCCGTGATGGTGTGGTGGATTCGATTGATGGCGCGCGCATCGTTGTGCGTGCGACGTCTTCCGATGGGTCCACCAGCGGCGTTGATATCTATCGGCTGCGCAAATACATGCGGTCCAACCAATCCACCTGCATCAACCAGCGCCCGCTGGTGAGGGTGGGTGATGCGGTGAAGACGGGTGACATCATCGCCGATGGTCCCTCGACCGAGCTTGGCGAATTGGCGCTGGGGCGCAATGTGCTTTGCGCCTTCATGCCTTGGAATGGCTACAACTTCGAAGATTCGATCCTGATCAGCGAACGCATCGCGCGTGATGACGTTTTCACCTCGATCCATATCGAAGAATTTGAGGTGATGGCGCGCGATACCAAGCTCGGCCAGGAAGAAATCACCCGCGATATTCCGAATGTGGGCGAAGAAGCGCTGCGTAACCTGGACGAAGCCGGCATTGTCTATATCGGTGCCGAGGTGAATCCGGGCGATATTCTGGTGGGTAAGGTGACGCCGAAGGGCGAAAGCCCGATGACGCCGGAAGAAAAGCTGCTGCGCGCCATTTTCGGCGAAAAGGCTTCTGATGTGCGCGACACATCCTTGAAGCTGCCGCCGGGTGTGGCTGGTACGGTGGTTGATGTGCGCGTCTTCTCCCGCCGCGGCATTGACAAGGATGAGCGCGCGATGGCGATTGAGCGCGCCGAGATTGAACGCCTTGCCAAGGACCGCGACGACGAAAAGGCGATCCAGGAGCGTTCCTTCTATTCGCGTCTGCGTGAGCGTCTGCTGAACCGCAAGGCGACTGGCGGCTTCAAGCCCATCAAGTCCGGCACGGTGATCACCGATGAAGTGCTGGATGAATTCGCCAAGGCGACATGGCGGCAGATTTCTGTCGCGGATGATGCCGCGATGGCGGAAATTGAAGCGATGAAGCGCGAATTCGATGCTGCGATTGAAAGGCTGCAAAAGCGTTTCGAAAGCAAGGTCGAAAAAGTACAGCGCGGCGATGAATTGCCGCCTGGCGTGATGAAGATGGTGAAGGTCTTCATCGCGGTGAAGCGCAAGTTGCAGCCGGGCGACAAGATGGCCGGGCGCCATGGGAACAAGGGTGTGGTCAGCCGCGTTGTGCCGGTGGAAGACATGCCCTTCCTGGAAGATGGCACCTCGGTTGATCTGGTGCTGAACCCGCTGGGCGTGCCGTCGCGCATGAATGTGGGGCAGATCCTGGAAACCCATTTGGGTTGGGCCTGCGCCAATCTTGGCCGGCAGGTGGGCGAATTGGTGGATGAATATCGCCACCGCAGCGCGCGCCGCAGCGAATTGGAAGCGAAGCTCAAGGATATCTATGGCGATGAAGTCTTCGCCCGCGATATCGCGCCCATGGCTGATGATCAGCTGGTGGAGCTTTGCGAAAACCTGAAGAAGGGCATCCCGATTGCGACGCCGGTGTTTGATGGCGCGCGCATGGCCGATATTGAAGGCATGCTGGACAAGGCCGGGCTTGATACCTCGGGCCAGGTTTGGCTGCATGATGGCCGTTCGGGTGAGCGTTTTGAACGCAAGGTGACGGTCGGCTACATCTATATGCTGAAGCTGCACCACTTGGTGGATGACAAGATCCATGCGCGTTCCATCGGGCCTTACAGCCTGGTGACGCAGCAGCCCTTGGGCGGCAAGGCGCAGTTCGGCGGCCAGCGCTTCGGCGAAATGGAAGTCTGGGCGCTGGAAGCCTATGGCGCTGCCTATACTCTGCAAGAAATGCTGACTGTGAAGTCGGACGATGTTTCGGGCCGCACCAAGGTCTATGAAGCGATCGTGCGCGATCAGGACAGCTTCGAGGCCGGGATTCCGGAATCCTTCAACGTCTTGGTGAAGGAACTGAAATCGCTGGGTCTCAATGTGGATCTGGAAAATCGCCCGGTCTGATGGATCGGTCTAGTCTTATTCTCTCACCGCTCAGCCGCCACGAGGTGTTCGTGGCGGCGGCCCCGCTCAAGAGGTTGGCCGCATGAACGAGCTTATGAAAATCCTGGGTCAGACGGGTCAGGCCGTCACTTTTGACCAGATCAAGATCACCATGGCGAGCCCGGAGCAAATCCGGTCCTGGTCCTATGGCGAGATCAAGAAGCCGGAAACCATCAATTACCGCACCTTCAAGCCGGAGCGGGATGGGCTTTTCTGCGCGCGCATCTTTGGTCCGATCAAGGATTATGAGTGCCTTTGCGGCAAGTATAAGCGGATGAAGTTCCGCGGTATCATTTGCGAAAAATGCGGCGTGGAAGTGACACTGGCCAAGGTGCGCCGCGAACGCATGGGCCATATCGAATTGGCGAGCCCCGTCGCGCATATCTGGTTCCTGAAGTCCCTGCCGTCGCGCGTTGGGCTGATGGTGGATATGACCCTGAAGGAGCTTGAGAAGGTTCTGTATTTCGAAAGCTATGTGGTGCTGGAACCGGGGCTGACCGACCTTAAGTTGCATCAGTTGCTGAACGAAGATCAGTATCAGGCGAAGCTGGATGAATTCGGTGAGGATTCCTTCAGCGTCGGCATCGGCGCGGAAGCCGTGAAGCAGATGCTGGGCGGGATTGAGCTTCAGAAGGAAGGTGTCACGCTGCGCGCCGATTTGAAGGACGCGACATCGGAAGCCAAGCGCAAGAAGCTGGTGAAGCGGTTGAAGCTGATTGAAGCCTTCGCCGAATCTGGCGCGCATCCGCAATGGATGATCCTGGATGTGGTGCCGGTGATTCCGCCGGAACTGCGCCCGCTGGTGCCGCTGGATGGCGGGCGCTTTGCGACTTCGGATTTGAACGACCTTTATCGCCGCGTCATCAACCGCAACAACCGCCTGAAGCGGCTGATCGAATTGCGCGCGCCGGATATCATCGTGCGCAACGAAAAGCGCATGTTGCAGGAATCGGTGGATGCGCTGTTCGACAATGGCCGGCGTGGTCGCGCGATTACGGGCGCGAATAAGCGTCCGCTGAAGTCGCTTTCCGATATGCTGAAGGGCAAGCAGGGGCGCTTCCGCCAGAACCTGCTCGGCAAGCGCGTTGATTATTCGGGCCGTTCGGTGATTGTGGTGGGGCCGGAATTGAAGCTCCATCAATGCGGTCTGCCGAAGAAGATGGCTTTGGAACTGTTCAAGCCCTTCATCTATTCCAAGCTTGAGAAATATGGCCACGCCACCACCATCAAGGCCGCGAAGCGGATGGTGGAAAAGGAACGCCCGGAAGTTTGGGATATTCTGGAAGAGGTTATCCGCGAACACCCGGTGCTGCTGAACCGCGCGCCGACCTTGCACCGCTTGGGCATTCAGGCTTTCGAGCCGGTGCTGATTGAAGGCAAGGCGATCCAGCTTCACCCGCTGGTCTGCACCGCCTTCAATGCGGATTTCGACGGCGACCAGATGGCGGTGCATGTGCCGCTCAGTCTGGAAGCGCAGTTGGAAGCGCGCGTCTTGATGATGTCAACCAACAACATCCTGAGCCCGGCGAATGGCAAGCCCATCATCGTGCCGAGCCAGGATATTGTATTGGGGCTTTATTACCTCAGCCTGGAAACGCCGGAATTCCGCGCCGTGCAGAAGCGCGTGGATGAGGTGCGTGCGTTGATTGAAAGCGCCGGCGCCAAGGGTGGGCAGAATTTGACGGCGGGAGAAATTGAGGCGCTGAAATTCCGCCCGCAAATCTTCCGCGGTCTGCGTGAGATTGAACAGGCGCTGGCGAATGGGCTGATCGCGCCGCATTCCGCCGTGCATGCGCGGGTTGATATCGGCGTTGAGAATGGTGGCCCGGCGACCGTGCTGACCACGCCTGGGCGCATGATGATTGCGGATTTGCTGCCTTCCCATCCGCAACTGCCTTATGCGCTGGTGAATCGTCAGCTCACGAAGAAGAACATCTCTGACGTGATTGACGCCGTGTATCGCCATTGCGGCCAGAAGGAGAGCGTGATCTTCGCTGACCGGCTGATGGGGCTTGGCTTCCGCCACGCCGCGCGCGCCGGGATTTCCTTCGGCAAGAACGACATGGTGGTGCCTGACGACAAGAAGGGCATGATTGACCGCACCAAGACCGAGATCAAAGAATTCGAACAGCAATACCTGGATGGCCTGATCACCGCTGGTGAACGTTACAACAAGGTGGTTGATGCCTGGTCGCGCTGCACGGATGAAGTGGCCGGCGCGATGATGAAGGAAATTCAGCGTCAGGAAATCGGCAAGCCGACCAATAGCGTTTGGATGATGAGCCATTCCGGTGCGCGCGGTTCGCCTGCGCAGATGCGCCAGCTTGCCGGGATGCGCGGCCTGATGGCGAAGCCTTCAGGTGAAATCATCGAACAGCCCATTATCGCGAACTTCAAGGAAGGGCTTTCGGTGCTGGAGTATTTCAACTCCACCCATGGCGCGCGTAAGGGCTTGGCTGACACCGCGTTGAAGACCGCCAATTCCGGCTATCTGACGCGCCGCCTGGTGGATGTCGCGCAGGATTGCATCATTGTGGAGCCCGATTGCGGCACCGAACGCGGTCTTTCCGTGCGGGCCGCGATGGATGGGGCGGAAGTTGTTTCCTCCCTTTCGGAACGTATCCTGGGCCGTACCGCGCAGGAAGATGTGGCTGATCCGGAAACGGGTGAAATCATCGTCCTGCGCAACAACCTGATTGATGAGGTGCAGGCAGAACGCATCGAAAAATCGGGCGTGGAGCAGGTGAAGATCCGCTCCGTGCTGACCTGCGATGCGCGCCAGGGCGTGTGCGGCTTCTGTTATGGCCGTGACTTGGCCCGCGGCACGCCGGTGAATATCGGGGAGGCGGTTGGCGTGATCGCTGCACAATCCATCGGTGAGCCTGGCACGCAGCTGACCATGCGCACCTTCCACATTGGTGGCGCGGCGCAGCGTGGTGCGGAACAGAGCGCGGTGGAAGCCGCTTCTGAAGGCACCATCAAAATCCTCAATCGCGTGGTGGTGGCCAATAGCCAAAACCAGCCGATTGTGATGAGCCGCAATTGCGAAATTGCGCTGTATGACGCGCAAGGGCGTGAACGGTCCCGCCAGCGCGTGCCTTATGGTGCGCGTTTGATCGCGGAAGATGGCATTCAGGTCACGCGCGGCCAGAAGCTGGCCGAATGGGACCCCTTCACCCTGCCGATCATCACGGAACGCAATGGCCGGGTTGAATGCGCCGACCTGATCGAAAACGTGACGCAGGTTGACCGCGTTGACGAAGTGACGGGCCTCTCCTTCCGCGAAGTCGTGGAATACAAGGCGCCCGGCAAGGCGGCCGATCTTCGCCCACGCCTGATTTTGCGTGATGAGGCCGGCAATGTCGTGAAGCGCGAAAACGGCACGGAAGCGATCTACTTCCTGACGCCGGGCACGATTCTCTCTGTTGAGAATAATGCCATCGTTGCCGCTGGTGACGTGCTGGCGCGCCTGCCGCGTGAAAGCTCCAAGACGCGCGATATTACGGGCGGTCTGCCGCGCGTGGCAGAATTGTTCGAAGCGCGCCGGCCGAAGGATCACGCGATCATCAGCGAAGTTGATGGGCGCGTGGAATTCGGCAAGGACTACAAGGCGAAGCGCCGCATCCTGGTGGTGCCGGAACAGGTAGGTGATGAACCGCCGGTGCCGCGCGAATACCTGGTGCCGAAGGGCAAGCACGTCTCGGTCCAGGAAGGCGACTACGTGAAGAAGGGTGATCCGCTGGTGGATGGCCCCCGCGTGCCGCATGACATTGTGCGGGTGCTGGGCGTCGAAAAGCTGGCCGATTACCTAGTGGACCAGATCCAGGAAGTTTACCGGCTTCAGGGCGTGAAGATCAACGACAAGCATATTGAAGTGATCGTCCGCCAGATGCTGCAGAAGGTGGAGGTGACCGATCCGGGCGACACCACCTATCTGATCGGCGAACAGGTGGACCGAATCGAGTTCGAGATCGAGAACGAGAAGCGGATCGCTTCCAAGGAACGCCCGGCGGTGGCTGAGCCAGTGCTGCAGGGCATCACCAAGGCGTCCTTGCAGACCGGGTCCTTCATCTCGGCGGCATCGTTCCAGGAAACCACACGGGTGCTGACCGAAGCCGCCACGGCGGGCAAGGTGGACTACCTGGCGGGCCTCAAGGAAAACGTGATCGTCGGGCGGCTGATCCCGGCGGGCACGGGTTCCGTGATGAACCGGCTGCGGGCCTTGGCCGCGCAGCGTGATCGGGGCCGCATTGCGGCGGCTTCGCCGGCTTTGCCGGAACCCAAGGCCGCCGAATAAGGCGGGTTTGTGCCGTAACCTGGGAAGAGGGTAATTTCCCTGTGCAAACAGGTCGAATTATCCGCTTCCAGAAGGTGAACGGCGCTTGACTTGAAACGGGGCGGGACGTAAAAGGCCGCTCCTTAAGCGAGTCCTCTTTTGGACTTTGCTGATTTTTGGACCAAAAGCTGCGCCGCCGGCGCCGCCCTTTCTCAGGGGCTGAGGCCGGCAGCCGATTGGTAGCCCGGGGGGCGCGTTTAAACGCGCCATACCGGGTAATGCCTTTTGGCGGGGCTGAAGGTCATTTGGATGGTTACGAAGGGGCGTCATGCCGACGATCAACCAACTCATCGCCCAAGGGCGTGAGACGAAGCCAGACCGGAACAAGGTTCCGGCCCTAAAGGGCAGCCCGCAGAAGCGCGGCGTCTGCACGCGCGTCTACACGACCACGCCGAAGAAGCCGAACTCAGCGCTGCGCAAGGTTGCGAAGGTGCGCCTGACCAATGGCTTTGAAGTCGTGAGCTATATTCCCGGCGAAGGTCACAATCTGCAGGAACACTCGGTGGTGCTGATCCGCGGTGGCCGCGTGAAGGACCTTCCGGGCGTTCGCTATCATATTCTGCGCGGCGTGCTGGATACCCAGGGAATCGCCAAGCGCCGCAAGCGTCGTTCGCTTTACGGCGCGAAGCGTCCGAAGTGAGGGGCTGAACCATGTCGCGTCGTCACCGCGCTGAAAAGCGCGAGGTTCTGCCGGATCCGAAATTCGGCGATGTCGTTCTCAGCCGTTTCATGAATGTGCTTATGTATGACGGAAAAAAGAGTGTTGCCGAATCCATCGTCTATGCGGCGATGGATACGCTGAAGAAGAAGGGTGGGCCGAATAGCGACCCGCTGCGTTTGTTCCATGAGGCGATGGATAATGTGAAGCCCGCCGTGGAAGTGCGCAGCCGCCGCGTTGGTGGTGCCACCTATCAGGTTCCCGTCGAAGTCCGTGCGGAACGTCGCCAGGCTCTGGCGATCCGCTGGCTGATCGAAAGCGCGCGCAAGCGTGGCGAGAACACCATGGAAGAGCGTCTGTCGGCTGAGCTGATGGATGCGGCGAATAATCGCGGCTCTGCCGTGAAAAAGCGCGAAGACACGCACCGGATGGCCGAAGCCAACAAGGCCTTCAGCCACTACCGCTGGTAAGCAACCCCCGATCTGGAATCACGAACATGGCCAAGGCGAAATTTGAGCGGAACAAGCCGCATTGCAACATCGGGACGATCGGGCATGTGGACCATGGCAAGACGTCGCTGACGGCGGCGATCACCAAGGTTCTGGCGAAGGCTGG
>JADCGG010000212.1 GCA_020249125.1 Roseomonas sp.
AAAACCTGTTGCTGGGGCTGAATTACCTGCCGGGTATTACGGCAGAGGAAGTGGCAGCGGCGCATCGCGCCTATGCGGCGCGCTTTGCTCGCCCCGCCCCCGCGCCCTTCGCCAATACACCAGACCCGGAACGGCGGCTGCGCATTGGCATGCTTTCCGGTGATTTTCGCCAGCATCCCGTCGGGTATTTTTTGGAAGCCGCGATCACTGCGCATCAGCGCGCAGGATTTCATCTGACGGCCTATGATGTCGGCAAGCGCGCCGATGCCACCACGGCCAGGTTGCGCGGGGTCTTTGATGCCTGGCGTTCCATGGGCAAGCTGGAAGATGAGGCGATTGTCGCGCAAATCCGCGCCGACGCAATTGATATTCTGGTGGATTTGACCGGCCATACTGAAACCAGCCGGATCAGCGTGATGGAATATCGCCCCGCGCCGGTACAAGTAAGCTGGATCGGTTATGCCAATACCAGTGGTGTCGCGGCGATGGATTGGATCATCGCCGATGATGTGGTGCTGCCACCGGAAGATGAGACGCTGTATATCGAAAAGCCTCTCCGACTGTCGGGCTGTTACTTATGCTATACGCCGCCACCAGAAACCGTAGCGCCAAGCCCACCACCGATGCTGCACAAGGGGCATGTAACCTTTGGCTGTTTCAACACCCTCGCCAAGATCAATGAGGAGGTTCTGGCGGCTTGGGCCGCGATCCTGAACCGCTTGCCCGATGCGCGGCTTTTGCTGAAAACGGCGGTATTGCGAGAGGATACGACAGCGCAAAAGCTACGCGCGCGTTTCGCGGCAGCGGGGGGTGATGTCGCGCGGCTTGATCTGGAAGGGCATAGCCCGCGGGCGGAGTATTTTGCGCGCTACGCAACAGTGGATTTCATGCTGGACCCTTTCCCCTTTCCGGGCGGCACCACAACGGCTGAGGCCATCCATGCCGGCGTGCCAACCCTGACGCGGCGCGGGCGCGGGGGCATGATCAGCCGCAATGGCGAAACGCTGCTGAGTGCCGTCGGCTTGCAGGATTGGATTGCCGCCGATACGGCGGATTACATCGAAAAGGCGGCGGCCTTTGCGCGGGATCCGGATGGGCTGGCTGCGATTCGTGCCCGGCTATCGCTGGGGCCTTTGGGTGATGCCGCCACTTATGCAAGGGGGCTTGAGGCCGCCTGGCGGCACATTTGGCGCGATTGGTGCGCGCGCCAAGGGAGCAGACGAGGGGTGATTTAACGCGGCGCGGAAAAGGTCTAGTAAGCCTGGGCCTGGCCCGCCTGGCGGAATGGTAGACGCAGCGGACTTAAAATCCGCAGCCCGCAAGGGTGTGGGGGTTCGAGTCCCCCGGTGGGCAGGATAGGCATCATGTAAAGCGACGCGCGTTCGGGCAAAGTCACCTATGCTGGTGCCGCATCGGATACCCTTGTCGACGCCATTTCCCTCGCTTAGCCTTTATCCAAAAAAAGTCAGTCAAATACTCAAATACAGGAGACCGTGGATGGGCAACAGCGCCATTACGGGGTCGAAGTTTGTGGTTCCCGGCCTTTGCGGCCCAGCCCTAACATCTGCGGCGCTATCTTTGTGATGTGCCAGATTGAGGCAGCTGAGCTGCCTGTAGCCGGATTTCTGGTCGGGAGGGAAAAATGACAAAGGAAATTCTCTGCGCCTTCAGCGTGCATTGCGATGCCGTGGCAGGCTGGCTTGGCAGCTATATGGGCGAGGATAGCCCAGGCGATATCAGTCGTGGGGTATTCGCCGCCGAAGTTGGTATGCCGCGCCTGCTGAAGCTGTTTGAACGCTTCGGCATGAAGCAATCCTGGTTTATCCCAGGACATACCATCGAATCTTTCCCGAAAGAAACAGAGATGGTCGCCAAGGCTGGCCATGAGATTGGCTTGCATGGTTACAGTCATGAAAACCCCCTCGCTCTTTCACGCAGCCAGGAAGAGGCGATCTTCGACAAATGCATCAACCTGATCGAGAGATATTGGGGCCGTCGCCCGGTTGGCTATGTCGCGCCCTGGTGGGAGGTATCCGCCACCTCCATCGAAATCCTGCTGGAGCGTGGGATCGCTCATGATCATTCACTGATGCATCATGATGCGCAGCCTTATTATGTGCGCACTGGCGATGCATGGACGCCCATTGATTACAGCAAGCCTGCTTCCACCTGGATGAAACCCTTCACGCGTGGACGTGAAACCGAGCTGGTTGAAATCCCGGCTTCCTGGTATTTGGATGATCTGCCACCCATGATGTTCGTGAAGAAATTTCCGAATAGCCATGGCTATGTCTCACCACATCAGCTTGAACAGATCTGGCGCGATCATTTCGATTTCATCTACCGCGAATATGATTACGCGGTGGTGCCCATGACCATCCATCCGGATGAATCCGGCCGGCCGCAAGTGCTGCTCATGCTGGAACGCCTGATCGGCCATATGCTGAAACATCCTGGCGTGCGGTTCGTTACCTTGGAAGAAATGGCTGCGGATTTCTGCGGGCGTTTTCCGCGTAAGGCAGCCACCAAAGGGAAGAAGAGCAAATGATGCCAGTTGATGCTGAAGTCGGTGCCAACTTCACCGATATGTTCCTGCTGGATATACGGGCCGGAAGCGTTACCATTCAGAAGGTCTCATGAACACCGGCCCGCCCTTCGATTAGCATTTTGGTGGGTGGCCTTTGCCGCAAGGCGCCAAGGCTTCGTGCTACGCGCCATCTTGCCAGCGGCGTGGGCAAGATTAAGCACCAAATTCATATTCTACTCCCCGTCTTGGCGCGTTGCCGAGAGGCGATGTCCCAGAGCCTTTTCGGGTTCAGCCCCCTCAGGGCGTGTTGGCCTTGCTGAGTGCGGCTGCGACCGCAGCATGCTTCACCTGATGGAAACGTGCCGCCACATGGCGATCTGGGCGAATGAGATAGCCAGATCCTGATGTGAGGCCAAAACGCGCAATCAAGGCTTCGTCCTGATCAAAGGCCTCAATAACAGTGAGCCCCTCGGCCCCCATGGCCTCAGCACGGCCCTGCCGATGAAGCAAGGCAAAACCCTGCCCTAATCTTTCACTCAGGTATCCATTGCCCAAGGGCGCATCTGGGATTGGCGCGCCGGGCGGCGGGCCGGCAGCCCAAGGCGCTGCGTCCTTTGTTGATAAGGGGCTATCGGCATAGCTGGTTGGTGCTGAAAGCCTGCCCGAATTCACAAAGCGCTTGCCGAATTCCGTCTGCCGCGCCAGCGCCAACGCCGCGTTGCGAAAGCGTGCCTCTGCCTTGTGGCGGGGCGCGATGAAATCAGTGGCGCGTGTGGAATTCCGGATATTTTCATCTGCTGCTTGCGAACGTTCCTGATCATAGCTTTCGATCAGACCCGCCCTGCCCTGCAAAGCGGCAGCCAGTTTCCAGCCGAGATTATCGGCATCCTGCACGCCGGAATTGGCGCCGCGCGCCCCAAAGGGGGAGACCTGATGTGCTGCATCACCAGCAAAAATAACCGCGCCATGCACAAAGCGTTCTAGCCGGCGGCATTGGAAGCGATAGACGGAAATCCATTCCAAATCGAATGCACCATGCCCCAACATGCGTTCAATGCGCGAGCGTACCACTTCGGGCCGCTTTTCATGTTCCGTATCCGCATCTGGTGAAAGTTGCAGGTCAATGCGCCAGACATCATCGGGCTGCTTGTGCAAAAGGCAGGATTGGCCGCCATGAAAAGGCGGATCAAACCAGAACCAGCGTTCCACCGGGAAATCGGCTGTCATGCGTACATCGGCGATCAGAAATTGATCTTCAAACTGCTCCCCCACGAACTCAAGGCCAAGCATGGCGCGCATGGGCGAACGCGCGCCATCACAGGCGATGACAAAACGCGCATCAAGGACATGAATATCATCGGGCGTTTCCACCGTGATGCGCGCGCCCTGATCGCCTGATTGCAGGCCGATCACACGGTTGAGCCAACGCAGATCAACGCCCAGCGCCTGTGCGCGATCCACCAGGAATTTTTCTGCATAGTATTGCTGCAAATTGATGAAGGCCGGCATCTTATGGCCGGGCTCTGGCAGCAGATCGAAGCCGTAGAGCAATTCCTCATGCTGAAAGACCTTGCCGATATTCCAGCGCACGCCCTTGTCCAGCATAGGCGCGGCACAGCCAAGCCGATCCCAAATCTCCAGCGTGCGCTTGGCAAAACAGATGGCGCGCGAACCCTCACCGATGCGGTCCTGGTCATCCAGCAAAACGCACTCGATGCCGCGCAGCTTGAGATCAATGGCAAGCGTGAGGCCAACCGGCCCAGCACCGATGATCACCACAGGATGGAATGCTGGCCTGGCCCGCGTCTGATCCGCGTGGCGTTGATAGGCGAAACGCGCGAAGGGCTCGGCAGCCTTCATGCGCTGCGGCTTGAAAGCGGCAGCACCAGACCATCGCGCCCAATCACCAAGGGTCCGGCGTAATGGGTGCGCACCGCTTCCACCCAATGCTGTTCCGTCACGAGTGGGTCATCTGCGGGCACCAGATGATTGAGCGCGAGAAGCCCTATGCCAGCCTCCGTCGCGATACGCCCGACATCCTCGGCAAGCGTATGGCTATCCAGCAGATGCTGCTTCAACCGCGCGCCATTGCCGACACGTGCTACAAGCCGGTCCACGCCTGGTTCATAAATCGCCTCATGCACAAAAATATCGGCACCGCGTGCAAACTCCGCGAGCGGCGGAAAGTACGTGGTATCTGCCGAGAAAACCGCTGAACCCACGGCATGATCAAAGCGCAGCGCGAAGCATTCTGTCACTGGTGGATGTTTCACGCGCAAGGCCGAAACCTTCACATGTGAATCGGTGAAGACATGTCCTTCCGCATATTCCAGCACCTCCACCATCGCGGCCAGATCGGGCCGGCCTTCATCTTCAATACGGATCGCGATGTCATAGGCAAGTGAGGCCAGAAAACCCCGCCAAACGGCGTGCGTACCCACTGGCCCATGCACGACGACTTTTTCCTTCAAGCCGGCTGTCCAGGCGGTATGGATCAGCGGCCCCATTTCCAGCACGTGATCCGAATGCAGATGCGTGATGATGATGCTGCGTAATGCCGGCAAGGGCATACCCGCTTCCACCAGGGCGCGCGTCACACCAAGCCCGCAATCAATCACATAGGAATGACCGCCAATTTCGAGCAAATGCGCCGTTGGCGAAGGACCGCCCTTGCGAATAGCGGGTCCGCCCTTGGTGCCAAGCAACACAAGCCGGTTCTGATTGGGCGGCATCACATTCATCTCACCAGGCCTGTTTCTTCTTGGGGTTGAAGCGCTTCTGCAAACCATCCCAGCAGCCGATATAGTTTTTCTGCAAGCCAGGCAGCTTCGCGGCATGGGCGGTGATGCGTTGCGGGAAGCGTGTTTCGAACATGAAGGCCATGGTGCCGGTCAGCTTCACCGGTTTCAATTCAGTGTTGGCAGCGTGTTCAAAGGCCGCCGCATCCGGCCCATGGGGCAGCATCTGATTATGCAACGAAAACCCGCCGGGCACGAATCCCTCCGGCTTTGCATCATAAACGCCATAGATCAGGCCCATGAATTCGCTCATGACATTGCGATGATACCAGGGCGGGCGGAAGGTGTTTTCCGCAACCATCCAGCGTTCCGGAAAGATCACGAAATCAATATTGGCCGTACCCTCCTCCCCGGACGGAGAGGTCAGCACGGTGAAGATCGAAGGATCGGGATGATCATAGGAAATGGAGCCAATCGCGGCGTAACGCCTAAGGTCGTATTTATAGGGATAGTAATTCCCATGCCAGGCAACGACATCCAAGGGCGATTGGCCGATTTCAGTCACAAAGAGATCACCACCCCATTTGACGAATAATCTTGAGGGTGCGTCCTCATCTTCATAAGCCGCAACAGGTGTCAGGAAATCGCGCGGATTGGCGAGACAATTGGCGCCGATTGGGCCGCGATTGGGCAGGGTGAAGGGGCTGCCATAATTTTCGCAGACATAGGCGCGCGCCGGCCCGTCCGGAATTTCGCAGCGGAAAATGATGCCGCGCGGCATGACGCAAATCTCGCCCGGCTCGATCTCGATCGTACCAAATTCGGTACAAAAGCGAAGGCGCCCCTTCTGCGCGACGATCAGCAATTCGCCATCCGCATTGCTGAAATACTCGTGCTGCATGGATCGAGTGATACAGGCAATATGCGCGGCCATGCCGGTTTGCGTATCGGAATCCCCCGCCGTGGTAATGGTGGTGAGGCCTTCGATAAAACTGAGCCGCTTGCGCGGCATGGGCACAGGGCCCCAGCGCATTTGCCCCAACATAGCTTGGCGTTCGGCAGCATTTGGGGCGGTGCGGATCAAGCCCGGATCAATCGCGCGATAAAAGCCGGAATGCTTCACCGATGGGCGAATACGATAGAGCCAGGATCGTTCATTCTTGCCTTGCGGCGCAGTGAAGGCCGAACCTGAAAGCTGTTCAGCGTAAAGTCCGTAATTGCATTTTTGTGGCGAATTGCGGCCTTTTGGCAGTGCATCTGGCAGTGCTTCGGTCTCAAAGGAATTGCCAAAGCCGGACATGTAAGTCAGCGCGGTCATCGGCGGTGTGGTCTTTGGCATGGCTCAGCTCCCGCGCGAGTCATTCAACCTTGGCGCCGGAAATCCGTACCAGCTCCGCCACACGCGGCATTTCGGCGGCGAAGAAAGCGGCGAATTCATCTGGTGTGCTGCCGACGGGTTCATAACCTAGGGAAAGTACGCGTTCACGTATCTGCGGGTCCCGCAAGCCAGCGGCCAGGGCTTGTGACATGCGCTGCACCGCCGCCACAGGTGTGCCGGCCGGTGCGAAAGCGCCAAGCCAGGATGAAAATTCGTAGCCCGGCACCGCTTCCGCCACCGCCGGGATATCAGGAAATTCAGGCGCGCGCTGTGCCCGCGTGATCGCAAGGGCGCGCACCTGATCGGCGCGGATTTGCTGCACCGTCTCCACAATAGGCGAAAACACAATGTCCACGCGCCCGGCTACCAGATCTGTCATGGCCGGCGCGCCGCCGCGGTAATTGATGTGGGTAAGTTGTACCTTTGCCAAATGTTCGAACAGCGCAGCGGCGAAATGCTGTGATGACCCCGCCCCGGCCGTGCCCACATTGACACGCCCCGGATTGGCACGCGCCAGTGCCACCAGATCAGCCAGCGTGCGCACCGGAAAAGCGGGATGCGCCACCAGCATGGTTGAACTTTTCACAAACAGCGATACCGCTGTAAAATCCTTCACCGGATCAAAGGGCAGGTTGCGATAAAGCGCAGCATTCACCGCCTGAGAGCCCATGGAGGCCACCACCAGCGTATGCCCATCCGGTGCGCTGCGTGCCACATGTTCGGTCGCGATATTTCCAGCGGCGCCAACGCGATTCTCCACCACAGCGGGTTGGGGAAGCGCTGCCGTTAGCGCCTGCGCCATCAGTCTGCCGGTCGTATCCGTTGACCCGCCCGCAGCGAAGCCCACCACCAGGCGAATGGGCCGGCTTGGCACCCAATCAGCACTTTGCGCAGCGGCACCGCGCATCATCAGCGGTGCAGCTGCCATACCAGTCATCAGGTTCCGACGATTGATCATGATTTCCTCCCCCTTTTTTAACATCAGACGTCGAAGAAAACTGTCTCCTCCATGCCCTGTAAATGGATATCGAAGACATAGGTTTTTCCATCACCGGCAGCACGGCGCGCCATCAGCGTCTTGCGTCGTTCCGGCTGTTCGATCAGGCGCAGCACCGGATCTTCCGCATTGGCTGCCGTTTCATCCTCAAAGTAAAGTCGCGTGAGCAAGCCAAGATTGATGCCGCGCGCCACGATCCAAACCAGGATATGTGGCGCGAGGCTTCCCTCACCATGCCGATGCGCCACACGACCAGGCTTGATGGTTGCGAAGGACCATGTGCCCGTTTCAAAATCCGTACCCGTGCGCCCCCAGCCGCGAAAATGCGCATCGCGCTGTCCAGGGGCGTCATCAGCGGGATGGGCAAAGCGGCCGAAGGAATCCGCCTGCCAAATCTCAACCAAGGCATCGCGAATGACTGCGCCGGTGCCATCGAAAATCCGCCCTTCGATCCGAATGCGTTCCCCCTGGATTTCAGGCGCAAGCGCAATGGTGCCCAGATTATTTTCGAAAATGTCAAAGCCCGCCTGGCGCGGAATAAGGCCGATATGCACAAAGGGTCCGGCGGTTTGGGATGGCGTTTCGGGCAAATAGCCAAGCGCATCTGGCGTGATCATGGCGGGTCAATTCCCTTGCAACTTGTTTTCAAACACCGTCGCGCGTGTACCGCGCAGAACGATGTCCCAGCGATAGGCGAGCGTATCCAGCGGCACCGATGCCGCAAGATCAAGTTGTGCAATCAGCCGATCTCGCGCCGCCGCATCGGGGATGGTGTTCAGGATGCTATCGTGGCGGATTAGCGGATCACCCTCAAAATACATTTGCGTAATCAACCGTTGCGCGAAGCCATGACCAAAGACCGAAAAATGCATATGCGCCGGGCGCCAATCATTCACCTTGTTACGGAAGGGATAGGGGCCAGGCTTTATCGTGCGAAAAACATAGCGTCCATCTGCATCCGTCAGGCAGCGCCCACAGCCGCCGAAATTCGGATCAATCGTGCCGATATAGCCATCATTGCGGTGTCGGTAGCGTCCGGAAGCATTCGCCTGCCAGATTTCCACCAGGACGCCGCGCAGGGGCCGCGCATTGCCATCCAGCACACGGCCATGAATGATGATGCGCTCGCCTATCGGCAAGCCTGCCTTGGCGCAATTCAGGATCAGATCATTGTCGCGCGGGCCGAATTCCTCCGCGCCGAAAATCGGGCCGGTGATATCGGCCATGCTAGTCGTCAGGGAAAGCGGCGGGCGCGTCGGGCTGCGGAACATGCTGGTCTTGTAGCCCGGTGAAATCGGCAGCGGATGCGCCGCCAGATCGCGCTGAATGAAATCCTCCACGGTCATCAGGCGTGCCTCCGCCAGAATGGGCGCAGCATTGCGGCAATGCTGCCAAGTGCAAAACAAGGCATGGGCGGTATCTTCCCTGGAAGTTTCCTGTCCGGCGCTTGCCTGCTATGGCTTTCTTGCGCCTTGCCGATTATGAGAGGACGAGCCGCAAGGCGCGTCAAGCGGAATCACTACATGGCCCAGGGCCGGCTTACAGGGGGCAGCCCATGCGTTTTCCCAGGCGTACCCAGGTTGCGATTATTGGCGCAGGTCCGGCGGGGCTGCTGCTTGGGCAATTGCTGCACAAGGCCGGGATTGACGCGGTTATTCTGGAACAACGCAGCACGGATTATGTGTTGGGCCGCATTCGCGCCGGCGTGATTGAACAAACCACCGCCGCACTTCTGGATCAAGCCGGGGTTGGTGCGCGCATGCGGGCGGAAGGCCTGGTGCATCATGGGTTTTCATTGTGTGTGGATGGAAAGCGTCAGCGCATTGACCTCAGCCGTCATACTGGCGGCAAGATCGTCACGGTTTATGGCCAGACCGAGATTACGCGTGACCTGATGCAAGCACGCGCCGAAGCAGGCTTGGTCACGGTTTATGAGGCCGAGAATGCTACGCCCCTGGATTTCGATACAGGCAAACCGAAAATACGCTTTGAAGCCAATGGCATCACGCATGAATTGACTTGCGACATCATCGCCGGCTGTGATGGTTTTCACGGCATTTGCCGCGCGAGCGTACCGCCAGCTGCCATCACGCTTTACGAGAAACTCTATCCCTTTGGCTGGCTCGGGCTTTTGGCGGATGTGCCGCCGGTTGATCATGAATTGATCTATGTCCGCCATCCGCGTGGCTTCGCGCTGTGCAGTATGCGCAGCAAGACCCGCAGCCGCTACTATCTGCAATGCGATCTGACTGACAGCGCCACGAATTGGTCTGATGAGGCCTTCTGGGCAGAGTTGCGTCGGCGGCTGGACCCAGCCGCGGCAGCAGCACTTACAACAGGACCGTCGCTTGAAAAAAGCATTGCCCCACTGCGCAGTTTTGTCGCGGAACCGCTGCGCTTCGGGCGGCTTTTCCTGGCGGGCGATGCCGCGCATATCGTGCCGCCCACTGGGGCCAAGGGGCTCAATCTGGCGGCGTCGGATGTGTATTATCTGTTGGAGGCGCTGACGGAATTTTTCCGCACCGGGCAGGATGCGGCGCTGGCGCATTACTCCCCCCGCGCGCTCGCGCGCATCTGGAAGGCCGAGCGTTTCAGCTGGTGGTTCACCAGCCTTTTGCACCGCTTTGATGGCGCCGAAAGCGCCTTTGATGAGCGGCTGCGCCGGGCAGAACTTGCCTATCTGATGCAATCCGATGCGGCCCAGGCGGCGTTGGCAGAAAACTATGTTGGGCTTGCATTTTGAAGCCCCAGGCAGGCGTGGGGAAAGCCTCGTTTTTGCTTGCTGGCGCTTGGCCGGGATGCTACCGAATCATCATAAGAAAGTGATCAGCACATGCGGCTTGGCGCGCCTGCGTCACGCCGATGGGCTTGATCGCCACACAAACAAGGAGCGCCCATGACCCTGTCCCGCCGCCATATGATGGCTTTTGGTGCTGGCGTGCTTGCCAGCCCGCTTGTGGTTCGTGATCTGAAGGCGCAGGCGCAAATCACGCTGCGCCTGCATCACTTCCTTCCGCCTGCTTCGAACGGGCAGCAGCGCTTTCTTGCCCCCTGGGCGCAACGGATTGAACAGGCTTCGGGCGGGCGGCTGCGTATCCAGATTTTCCCTGCCATGCAGCTTGGTGGCACGCCACCGCAGCTTTTCGATCAGGCACGCGATGGCGTTGCGGATATTGTCTGGACCCTGCCAGGCAATACGCCTGGCCGTTTTCCACGCATTGAAACCTTTGAACTGCCTTTCTTTGCTTCTCGCCGCGCTGTCACCAATTCCCGCGCGCTGCAGGAATTCGGCGAACAGCATCTGACTGAGGAATTCCGTGAGGTGAAGCCGCTGTGCTGGTGGGCCCATGATCATGGTGTGATCCATGCCAATAAGCGCGTTGCGCGGCTTGAAGATATGGCTGGGTTGAGGTTGCGCTTTCCAACGCGGCTTTGTGGCGAAGCCTTGCGCGCGCTTGGTGCGCAGGCGATTGGCATGCCCATTCCGCAAGTGCCAGAATCTCTGGCACAGCGCGTATTGGATGGCACGGTCGTGCCCTGGGAAGTGGTGCCTGCCATCCGTGTGCATGAATTGGTGCGCTATCATACCGAAATACCGGGCTCACCCACGCTCTACACTGCCACTTTTGTGCTCGCAATGAACCGCGCGCGCTATGATGGTCTGCCGGCTGAGCTTCGCCAGATTCTGGATGCCAATTCCGGCATGGTCGCCGCCACCATGGCCGGCGAAGCCTGGGATGCCGCCGCGGAAGCAACGCTTGCTATCGTGCGGGCGCGCCAGGGCAATACCATTACCACCCTGTCAGAGGAGGAGGTGGTGCGCTTCCGCACCGCGACGCAGGGCGTCACCGATACCTGGCAGCGGCAGGCAACAGAACGTGGCCTGCCGGCAGAACGCCTGATCGCTGATGCGCGCGCGGCGCTGCAAAAACACGCGTGAGCGATACCCCGGCGACGGCGGAATCTGAAACTGGGGTGCGCCTGCTTGACCGTCTGGCGAGCCTGCTTGCGCTGCTTGGCGGCGCTTTGGCGGTCTGTTTGGCGCTGCTGGTCAGTACCTCTATCATCTTGCGTGCGTTTGGGCTGGGTGGCGTGCGCGGGGATTTCGAATTCGTGCAAATGGGTGTGGCGCTGATTGTTTTTGCCTTCATGCCATGGTGCCAGGCGCGGCGCGGCAATGTGATGGTGGATAGCTTCACGACACGGCTGCCACCGCGCTTTCAATCCGCGCTGGATGCGCTCTGGGAAGTGGTTTTTGCCGCGATGATGGCGCTTATCGCTTGGCGGCTTGGCGCTGGTGCTTTGGAAGCGGCGCGCAGCAGCACCACCACCATGGTCTTGCTGCTGCCGATTGCGCCAGCCATTGCCGCTTGCGCCATTTTGGCCGGCTTTACTGCGTTTGTCGCACTTGCCATGGCCGTTATGCGTTTCAGGGGCCGTGCATGAGCGGGATGGAAGTCGCCATTCTGGGCTTTGCCGCCATGCTCGGGCTGATCGCGCTGCGTATGCCCGTGGGGCTTGCGATGCTGGTGGTGGGCGCGCTTGGCTATATTCATTTGACCAGCCTGCAAGCGTTCCTGTCCTATATCAAAACCACGCCCTATCATAATTTTGCTAATTACACGCTTTCGGTCATTCCGTTGTTCATTCTGATGGGCGCGTTGGCTGAAGTTTCGGGGCTTTCCACTGATTTATTTCGTGCCGCGCGCGCCTGGATTGGGCATCGGCGCGGTGGCCTTGCTTCCAGTACCATTGGCGCCTGCACGGCCTTCGGCGCCATTTGCGGTTCTTCCGTGGCTACAACAGCAACTTTTGGGCGCACGGCGCTGCCGGAATTCCGACGCTATGGCTATGATCTTGGCTTTGCGACCGGTACCATTGCGGTTGGCGGCACGCTTGGCATTCTGATACCGCCTTCCGTGATCCTGGTGGTTTATGCGATTTCGACCGAACAGAATATCGTCAAGCTGTTTCAGGCCGCGCTGATTCCGGGGTTACTCGCCGCAGTTTTCTATCTTTGTGTGATCGCTTACATGGTACGGCGCGATCCCGGATTGGCTCCACCGAGTGAAAAACTCCCCATGGCGGAACGCTGGCGCGCGCTTGCGGGGGCATGGCCGGCGGCCTTGGTCACCATTGTCATGCTGGGCGGCATTTATGGTGGTATTTTCACGCCCACCGAAGGCGCGGCTGCGGGGGCAACCGCCATGCTTTTGGTTGGCCTGGCGCGGCGCAGCATTGGCTTCAAGGAATTCGGCACGGCCCTGATCCGCACTGCCGAAACCACAGCGATGATTTTCATGATCCTGCTCGGCGCCGAGGTATTCAACGCTTTCCTCGCCTTTTCGCAATTGCCGATGGAAGCGGCGCAAGCCATCGCCGGGCTTGGCCTGCCGCCCCATGCGGTGCTGGTCATGCTCCTCGCCTTCTACATTCTGCTTGGCGCGGTGATGGATGAATTGGCGATGATTCTGCTGACGTTGCCAGTATTTTTCCCGATCATCACTGCGCTTGATTTCGGCATGGCGCCGGATGATGTGGCGGTGTGGTTTGGCATTCTGGTGCTGATTGTCTGCGGTATCGGCCTGACGGCGCCACCGATTGGGCTGAATGTCTTTGTGGTGAATGCCATTGCGCGGGATGTGCCGATGTTCGCCACCTACCGTGCCGTGGCGCCTTTCGTGGCGGCGGATGTGCTGCGTCTTGGGCTGGTGGTTGTATTCCCAAGCCTTTCGCTGTGGTTATTGTGGGTACTGGCGGATTGATGGATTGATCGCGCGGAGGTCGGGCGTTCCGTGCGCTTTTCCGTTCAGGGGCTTATGAAACGAGATGGTTTTTTGATCAGCTTCGGGCACAATTCAGCCATCGAACGATCTTTGCACGATTTTTTTCAGGGCTTTAGGCAAGACAAAAGGGCGCCCCGCGCCCTTGGGTGACATGCCTTGAAAGGCACTCTGGCTCCCCGAGTTGGACTCGAACCAACGACCTAGGGATTAACAGTCCCGCGCTCTACCAGCTGAGCTATCGGGGATCAGGAGCCGGCGCGCCTAATAGCAGCGCCGCGCCTTATGTCAAAGCCCCGAGGCTTCACTTAAGCGCGCCTTGGAGGTCCGGAGCGGAATCGAACCGCTGTAGAGGGTTTTGCAGACCCTTGCCTGACCACTCGGCCACCGGACCCCGTAGTGTCTCTATCGGGCCGCGCCCGCTTTGGGTCAAGCGCCACCTTGGCGGGGCAAGGGCTGTGGACTTATAAGGTAATCAACAAGGCTTGAAGGATGGGCAGTTATGGATTTCGCGCGCGCCAGGACTTTCATGGTGGATGGGCAGTTGCGGCCGAATCAGGTGCAGGATCCGCGCATCCTATCGGCCTTTGGCGATCTGCCCAGGGAAGCCTTTCTGCCTACCGATCTTGCCCCGCGCGCCTATGCGGATGCGGATGTGCCGCTGCCGGGCGGGTGGGCGCTGATGCAGCCCATGGTCATGGCGCGGCTTTTCCAGCTTGCGGAACTGCGCCGTGGGGATCGCACGCTGCTGCTGGGGGCGGGCTGTGGTTACGGCGCGGCGGTGCTTGCCGCGATGGGCGCCAATGTCACCGCGCTCGAAAATGATCCCGCCTTGCTTGCCTTGGCGCAGGCCGGCTTGGCGCGCTGCCTGCCCGAGGCCTCCATAAGATTGATGCGCGAAGACCCCGCCCATCCGCCGGCCGGCCTCGGTCCCTTTGATGTCATCGTGATTGAAGGCGGTGTGCCGGCCATTCCGCGCCCGATTGAAACCCTGCTTGCCGAATCCGGGCGGCTGGTAGCGCTGGTCACCACGGGCGGGCCGCCGGCGCGGGCCACTTTGGTGCGCCATATTGGCGGCAGCTTCACGCCGCGCGTGGCGTTTGAGGCGCATGCGGCGTCTCTGCCTGCTTTTCTGCCCAGGCCGAGCTTCGCTTTCTAAGGCGAATTATGATTGTTTTCATTCTTGGGCTGGCGCAACCGCCCGCGCATGCTGTAGCCTTTGCGCGGCTTCACTTTTGGGAATCCCGGGTGGGGGTTGCCTTGAAGACTAGCCCGGGGCTTGGGGGTTGCACTTGATGAGAAGTTTTCGTGCTTCGCTGTTTCTGTCCGCGGCCCTGGCGCTCACGCCCTTGGCCTCGGCGGGCGCGCAAAGCCTGCAAGAAGCCCTGGCCGCCGCTTATGCGAATAACCCGGCATTGCTGGCTGCCCGGGCGCAGCTTCGCGCGGTTGATGAAAACCTGCCCCAGGCCCTGGCTGGCTGGCGGCCAAGCGTGACCTTCTCCGCTGCCGGGGGCTATACCGATGCCACGGCGCGCTCGCGCGTGGATGGCGCGACGGGGCCCTATTCGCGCTTCACGGATATTGACCGCAGCACAGGAAATCTTACAGGCGCGATTACCCAGCCAATCTATCGCGGTGGCCGCACCGTGGCCGGTACCAGGCGGGCGGAAAACCAGATTTACGCCCAGCGTTCCCGCCTGATCGTGACAGAACAGCAGGTCCTGCTGGATTCCGTTGCGTCTTATGTCGCGGTCATCCGCGATTCTGAAGTCGTGCGGCTCAATACCAATAACGTCCAGGTTCTGACCCGGCAGTTGCAGGCCACCAATGAACGCTTTCGCGTTGGTGAAATTACCCGCACCGATGTCGCGCAGGCGGAATCGCGCTTGGCGGGTGCGCGGGCCGCCTTGGAACAGGCCGATGGCAATCGTGAATCCTCCCGCGCGGTGTTTCAGCGCCTGATCGGCATGGCGCCGAACCGGGTTTCGCCGCCGCAGCCCTTGATCCCGCCGGTACGTTCCGCCCAGGAAGCGGTGCAAAAGGCCAGCACCAATAACCCGAATGTCATCGCCGCCATGTTTGATGAAGCGGCGGCGATCGAAAATATTGATCTGCAATTCGGCGCATTGCTGCCGACCATCGGTGTACAGGGCCAAACCTTCCGCCTTGACAACAATACCACACGTGGCACGCGCCAGACGGGCTCTCAGATCACCGCCAATCTTTCCGTGCCGCTTTATCAGGGCGGTGCCGAACACGCCGCGGTGCGTCAGGCGCGCCAGCAGGCGCAGCAGCAGCGGCAATTGGTGGAAGATGCGCGCCGGCTTGCCGGCCAGCAGGCGGCGCAAGCCTGGGAAACGTTGCGCACGGCGCGCGCCCAGGTGGAAAGCGTGCGCGCCCAGATTCGCGCCCAGGAAATCGCGCTGGATGGTGTCCAGCGGGAAGCTGTGGTTGGCAGCCGCACCACGCTTGATGTGCTTAACGCCGAACAGGAATTGCTTAATGCCCGTGTCAGCTTGGTGCAGGCCCTGGCCACCCTGGTCAATGCTTCCTATTCGTTGACGGCCACCATTGGCCGGCTTACTGCGCAAGACCTCGGCCTGCCCGTTCAGCTTTACGACCCGAAAGCCTATCATCAGGCGGTTCGTAACCTTTGGGTCGGAACCGGGGATTATAGTGAGGTCGCGGCACGTCCCGCTGCTGCCAACGCCGCCACGGCGCCCCAGGCGCCTTCGAGAGGAAGACCATGAGCGGTACCGCCCCGCCCCCCGCCGGGGGACAAGATCAATCCATGGATGATATCCTGGCGTCCATCCGGCGCATTCTGAATGAGGATGAGGCGGTGACCCAGGCGACAGAAGGGGCGGAATCTGCCGCGCCGGGAGCGTCGGCTGCGGAGGCGCCAGAACCGCCACCACCACCAAGGGCATCAGCGCCCGAAGTCACCCCACCGCCAATGGCGCCGCCACCGCCCGTGGCGCGTTCTGGGCCGGAACCTGTCGAATTAACCTCGGACATGCTGGTCACGCCACCAAACCAAGCCGCTTCGGTGCCGCGGATGGGTATGGATGATACCTCTGGCCTTATTGCTCCTGCCGCTGCCGCTGCTGCCGCCGCTTCCGTCGGCTCCCTGCTGCGCGTCGTAAGCTCCGAGCGAGGGGCTCAGGTCTATCGCGGCGGGCCGAGCATTGAAGATGTGGTGCGCGAAGAAATCCGCCCCATCCTCAAGGATTGGTTGGATGCCCATTTGCCGCCCTTGGTCGAGCGTCTGGTGCGAGCGGAAATCGAACGGGTCGTCAATCGCGCCTTGCCGTGAGGATTGGCGCCTTCACGGGCGCTCGTCATCCTGCCCCCGCACACGCACCCACAACGCCATTTGGTTGCCGAAAACGACGCCGAATTCCGAGGCTAAAAGGTTTTCGGCGCGTCGTGCCCCACACCATGCGCCTTGCCCTTGACGTAACGCCCCGGGGCGGGGAAGGGAAGCGCCATGCTCGACAAGGTTTTCGACCCCGCCGCGATTGAACCCCGCCTCTATGAAGGCTGGGAAGCTTCAGGCGCTTTTTCCGCCCGCCCGGAAAGCCCAGCCCGCCCCTTCACCATCATGATCCCGCCGCCCAATGTCACGGGCAGCCTGCATATTGGCCATGCGCTTGATAATACCTTGCAGGATGTGCTGATTCGCTGGCGGCGCATGCAGGGGCGCGATGCGCTGTGGCAGCCCGGCACGGACCATGCCGGCATTGCGACACAAATGGTGGTGGAACGGCTATTGGCGGAACAAAAGCAGCCGGACCGCCGCGCCATGGGCCGCGAGGCTTTTTTGCAGCGCGTTTGGGAATGGAAGGCGGAATCGGGCGGCACCATCACGCGGCAATTGCGCCGGCTTGGCGCATCACTCGATTGGCCGCGTGAGCGCTTCACGATGGATGAGGGGCTTTCAGCCGCAGTGCGCGAAGTTTTCGTGACGCTGTTCCGCCAGGGTCTGATTTATCGCGACCGGCGCCTGGTGAATTGGGACCCGAAATTCCTGACGGCGATTTCCGATCTGGAAGTCGAAAGCAAGGAAGTGAAGGGCAGCCTTTGGCATTTGCGCTACCCGGTGGAAGGCGCGCCGGGGCGTTTTCTGGTGGTGGCCACGACGCGCCCGGAAACCATGCTGGGCGATACTGCCGTTGCAGTGCATCCCGAAGATGCGCGCTTCAAGGATTTGATCGGCAAGCGCGTGATCCTGCCGCTTTTGGGCCGTGCGATTCCGGTGGTGGCGGATGAATATTCCGATCCCGAAAAGGGCTCAGGCGCTGTCAAGATTACGCCCGCGCATGACTTCAATGATTTCGAGGTCGGGCGTCGCCATGATCTGCCCATGCCTTCCGTGCTGGATGCCGAAGGCCGCGTGATGCTGGATGAAATCAGCACGCATTTCGCGACCGCTGAAGGCATTGCGGATCATGATTTTGTGCGTGGTCTGGCCGGGCAGGATCGTTTCGCAGCGCGCAAGGCGATTGTGGCGCGGCTGGAAGAAATGGAGCTGCTCGAGAAGATCGAACCGCATACCCATATGGTGCCGCATGGTGATCGTTCCGGCGTGCCGATTGAACCGCGCCTGACCATGCAATGGTATGTGGATGCCAAGACACTCGCCGCCCCCGCCATTCGCGCGGTGGAAACCGGCCAGACGGTGTTCACCCCCAAGCAGTGGGAAAACACCTTCTTCGCCTGGATGCGCGACATTCAGCCCTGGTGCATTTCGCGTCAGCTTTGGTGGGGCCATCAAATCCCCGCCTGGTATGCACCGGATGGAGAGGTTTTCGTCGCCCATACCGAAGAAGAAGCCCGGGCCGCGGCGCGGGCAAAATTCGGCCAGGCGGTGGCGCTGACGCGTGATGAGGATGTGCTGGATACCTGGTTTTCCAGCGCGCTTTGGCCCTTCTCCACCATTGGCTGGCCGGAAAAAACGCCGGAACTGGCGAAATACTATCCCGGCGATGTGCTGGTGACGGGGTTTGACATCATTTTCTTCTGGGTTGCCCGGATGATGATGATGGGGATTCACTTTGTGGGTGAAGTGCCCTTCAAGACCGTTTGCATCCACGGGCTGGTGCGCGATGAAAAGGGGCAGAAAATGTCCAAGTCGCGCGGCAATGTGATGGACCCGCTGGAATTGGTGGATGCCTATGGCGCTGATGCCATGCGCTTCACACTCTGCGCGCTGGCGGGGCCGGGGCGTGATATCAAGCTTGGGCGGCAGCGCGTGGAAGGCTATCGGTCTTTCGCGACGAAAATCTGGAATGCGGCGCGTTTTTGCGAAATGAATGGCGTTGCGCCGGTGGCGGGGTTTGATCCTGCCTCGGCGCGCTTGCCGCTTTCTCGCTGGATTCTGGATGTGAGCAATGGGGCGCTGACGGAGGCGAATACCGCGCTGGAAGGCTTCCGCTTCGATGATTATGCACGTGCACTTTACCGCTTCACCTGGAATCATTTCTGCGATTGGTTCCTGGAATTCGCCAAGCCAGTACTAAATGGCCCGGATGGTGCCGAAAAGACTGAGGTAAAGGCAGTTGCTGCACACGTATTTGGGATGACCCTTGCGATGCTGCATCCCGTCATGCCCTTCATTACGGAAGAACTCTGGCATCGCTTGGGTTATGGCCCAGAGGGTAGTCTGATCCGCTCTGAATGGCCCCAACACAGTAGCGATCGTGGAGAGGGGAATCCTCGCGAGGAACTGGACTGGTTGGTGGAAGTGATTTCCGTAATCCGTACCGTTCGGTCTGAGTTGAATATACCTCCAAGCGCGGAATTGCAGGCCTCATTCATCATTGACTCAAGCCGGCCGTTTTTGATCTGGTCCATGACACATACCCCAAACGAAATTGTGCCTGTTTGGCTAGACAGAAATAGAGAAGCCATTAGGCGCCTAGCTAGGGTCTCTGGTCTTTTTCAAGAGAATTTCGGTAATTCTGCGAAAGTTACATCGGAGCAGGTTAATGCCGAAGTAGTGAAATCTCTGGGCATGGTTCAGGTGCCCGGTCCAGGTCTAACCATCTATCTCCGAATTGGCGATGTGATTGATTTCGCAGCCGAACGTGCCCGCCTGTTGAAGGAGCGCGCCCGCATCGAAGGCGAAGTGAAGAAGGTTGAAGCCAAGCTGGGCAGTGAAGCCTTTGTCTCCCGCGCGCCGGTCGAAATCGTGGAGGAAAACCGCGAAAGGCTGGCTTCCTGGCAGGCGGAAATCGCCCGGCTTGATGCCGCATTGGCGCGGCTTGCAGGCTGAGGCATGTTTGAAGGCGGCACGCTCAGCCTATTCGCGGCCATCACGCTTTTTGTCGGCGTGACGGTGCTGCTGACCAATGGCTTGGCGCGTCTGAATATTGGCGGCGCACCGGTCAGCCGCGCGGTGGCGCAGTTTATCGCGGCCCTGATCGGGCTCGCGGTCAGTGTGGGTTTTCTCTACGCGATCGGGTGATCGCGAGGATCAATTTTGCAGGAGGAAAATGACGATGACGAAATGGGACAAGTCAAAGCTGCCGAGCCGGCACACCACCATGGGGCCGGAACGCGCACCGCATCGTTCCTATTACTACGCGATGGGGCTGACGCAGGAAGAAATCGTGCAGCCGCTGGTGGGTGTCGCTTCCTGCTGGAATGAGGCCGCGCCCTGCAATATCGCGCTGTCGCGCCAGGCGCAGGCGGCAAAGATTGGCGTGAAGGAAGCCGGCGCGACGCCACGCGAATTCACCACCATCACCGTGACGGATGGCATCGCGATGGGCCATCAATCCATGAAATCATCGCTGGCTTCGCGCGATACCATTGCGGATTCCATTGAACTGACCATGCGCGGGCATTGCTATGATGCGCTGGTCGGCATTGCCGGCTGCGACAAATCCCTGCCGGGCGTCATGATGTCCATGA
>JADCGG010000213.1 GCA_020249125.1 Roseomonas sp.
ATCACTTGGCGACTCGGAAAATGCGATCAAACTTAGCATTTTCAAGCCAAGTGGTTTCACTTGGCGGCTCGGAAAATGCGATCAAACTTAGCATTTTCAAGCCAAGTGGTTTCACTTGACGACTCGGAAAATGCGATCAAACAAAAGCCAAGGAGGGCGCATCATGGGGCGGTGGTTGGCGGCTTTGATTCTTGCATTGGGGTTGGCTGGCTGCGCGCAGCAAGCGCCTCAACCCGCGCCTCAGGCCATGCCCGAACCGCCTGGCCCCGGCCTTGTGGGCTGGCGTTCCATTGGCTTCAGCAATGAAATGTTTGAAAGTGGCTATGTGCAGGAACGCGAATTGAATACCTCGGGCCCCGTACGGCGGGCCTGGATCATGCTGAATTTGCGCGAATCCATCCCCATTCCGGAAACGGGAGGGCGGGCGCTTTCCGTGCGCTTCATTGGGGAGTATCGTTGTGCGGAACGGCAATGGCGCCCGCTGGAGGGCGCGTGGTTCGCGCGGCGCAATGCGCAGCAGCCCGTGCATGCGGAACGCCCGCGGCGGAGCGGCTTCCGTGAAGCTGCACCGGGGACGCTGGGTGGGGCTTTTTTGGATGCGGCGTGTGGGTTGTGAGGGAGGGGAACGCGTTTGCCTTTTTGTCTATGGCTCAAAACGTTGGCTTTTTTTATCAGGCCGTTGATCCAAAACGAATGCATGGCTACGACTTCATCCTGTCCGTCGCGGATCGGTCCATGGGGCTAAATCAATGACAGACGCTTCGTTGAATCGGAAATCCGCCAAGCAGAACTTGCTATCCGGAATTGGTGCAAGATTACAGGGCTTCTTGCAATCGTCCAGAAATATTGACGCAAGTCAGGATAAATTGACAGCGATGCAAAAGCAGTTGGATCGTATCGAGCAGACTTTGACGCAGTTGCAGGGCCGATTGTCACGTATGGAAGCGTTCAGCCATGGCGGACGCACCACCTATATGGGTGATGGCTTGGTCTTGATCAAAGCCATTGTAAATGGAATTCAGATTATTTACCTTGTTGAAGCTGAGGATCGCCTTATAGCGCCCTGGTTCATTGCTACTGGTTTATATGAAACTGAATTGACTGAACACTTTGGGCGCATTCTCCGCAAGGATGATCATTGCCTCGATATCGGTGCGAATTTTGGTTACTTCACGCTTCTATTTGGGCGTTTTTGTCCTCAGGGTAAGTCGATAGGTGTTGAGGCTGATGAAACCTTATTCAAGATCGCGCGTGACAATATCCACATCAATGATCTGGGAAGAAACACTTCCATTTATCATTATGCGATTTGTGAGACTGAACGAGAGTTAACGCTGTTTCGTCGGGTTGGTCGATCGGGCAATACGAGTATCTTCAAGGTTCCTGAAGGTTTTCTTGATTATCTTGGTGAAGCACCAAGCGTCGAATTTTCCATCAAGGGTGTCAGCATTGATCAGTTTTCCAAACATTTTGAGGGAAAGCTGGACATCATCAAGATTGATATCGAAGGCGCTGAACCGCTGGCATTCGCCGGCGCGCAATCTGTGATTGCTGCCAATCCGGATTTGCAGATCATGATGGAATGGTCACCCGGACAGATACAAGCTGCAGGCTTTGATGTCGGGGAATTCCTGAATAATCTTTCGCGCTCGGGTCTTCGTTTTCACCGCCTTGACGCTTCGTTGACTGAACTGACTGCTCAAGATCTTTTGAGTATTCCATATACTGCCGGCATCCTTCTGGCGAAGAGACCGCGTCTGGCCGCATAACAGGGGAAAGAGGAAACTCGGCTAATCAAATACCTTCTTCTCCAAATAAACGAGATCTTAAGCGATTCATCTTGGGCTTTGGGGGCTTAAGGGTTTCAAAGCGCCGGTAGGCTGCGATTGCGCTTTTTATTTCCTTGGCTTGACGATAGGCATCGCAGAGCGCTTCCCATGCATCAAGATGTGCCGGATGTTTTTCCGTCAATTCAAGCAGCAAGGCGATCGCTTCACGAAATGCACCTCGCCCTGCCAAGGCGATGCCGAATTTGAGGAGCAGGTCAGGCTGATCAGGTTGCAATGACCGCATTTCCTCAAGCTGGGCAATCGCCTCGTCCCAGCGGCCAAGGGCGAGTAAGCCACTTGTCACAAAGTGGCGAATATCAAGGCTTTCTAAGGAGATATCCAAGGTGGAGGCGATATCTGACGATGTCGCAGCGACCGTCTTGCCTTCCAGCAGCAGTGCCTCAACCAGTAATGAACCGAAATTTGCCGACTGGGCGTGTGCCAGCAAGGCACGTCGCGCTATTGCCGTGGCAGTGGTGAACTCTTCCTCCTCAATCAGCGCTCGTATCAAGACATTCCAAATTTCAGGTGATGCGTCTGGCAGTTCTATTGCTTTGCGATAGAATTGGATGACGGCATCGCGCCTTACCATTGGGACCGAAAGCCGTGCCAACTCATTCAATAGAAACGCATTGCCGGGAATGGTCTCGCATGCAGCCTCAAGGGTACGAAACGCCTCGTTAAACCTATCCTGCCGCCACAAAGCGTCCACCAAAGCCCAATGCGCTGTGGGATTGCCAGGGTCGAGCGCGAGTGCCGCGCGCGCCACGGATATCGCTTCCGCTGCGCGCCCCTCCGCCAGTAAAAAACTCGCCTGCTGCTGCCGGATCACTGCCGATTCCGGAAACTGCTCCACTGCCCGCGCCGCCGCCGCACTCCCCAGGGCGTAGCGCTTGGCCATCCAAAGCCCGTTCAGCAATCCCAGATGCAGCAGTTCACGTTCCGGCGCCAAGTCACGGGCGGCCTGATAGGCATCAATAACTTCCGGATAATCCCCTGCCTGCGCTGCCTGATGCCCACGCCTCGCTTGCAGGGCAACGCTTCCCGGCAAGGCAAAACAGGCCTCACGCAGCGTCTCTCTCGCATCGGCGGCGCGTTCCTGGCGGATCAGCGCATCAGCCAGAATAATCCAGGCGGCTTCCTTCTGCGCGTCGCTCGCCTCGGCCAGCAAAACCTCACGCGCAGCGGCCTCCGCATCCAGCAAGGCGCCGGCGGCCAGAAGGTGCCTCGCGCGCTCACCGCGAAAATCGGCATCATCGGGCCACAGCGCCGCGGCCTTGGCGGCCAGGCTCGCGGCTTCCTGGAATTGGCGGGCCTGCCCAAGCTGCGCCAGGGCTGCCTTGGCTTGCGCCGGGTTTTCAAGCTCAGGAATTGCGGTTGCCACCATGCGCCTCAAGCCTTGGGGGTTTTCCCAAGCAGATAATTAATAACACGCATTGCTTGCCACAAGCTGAAAGGGCCAAGCCGTTTCCGACCCAGCCTGGATGCAGCGCCCCGGCACCAGGCCAGGCCGCTATACCAGTTTTTTCGCCATCCCGTTCATAAAGCTCTCACGGAACCGAATAGGGTCGCGGTCCGTTTGCGTCTTGCCGGGTTCATTATCAATGCGCGCGGCAATCACATGCGGGCCATCGGTGGCAAGGGCGCGATCAATCAGCGCGTCAAACTCCGCCTCATCCGCCGCCCAATGGGCGGAAGCAATGCCGGAAGCGCGCGCAATGCCGATCAGATCCGTCCCCGCTTGCGCTGCCGGTGTGCCTTGGCCGCCGGTGATCTGGTAAATGCCATTATCCCAGATCACGACAATCAGGTTCTTCGGCGCTTGCGCGGCAATGGTGGAAAGGCAGCCAAGCTGCATCAGCAGCGACCCATCACCTTCAAGCGCAAAAACGCGCCGTTCCGGCTGAGCAATGGCAACACCCATGGCAATTGGCGCGGCAAGGCCCATGCTACCCAGCATGTAGTAATTCTCAGCACGATGGCCGGCGGCCCATAAATCCCAGTTGGAATTGCCAATGCCGCCAATCACGGCTTCCTGCTTGGTCAGCTTGCCCACCACGCGCTTCGTTAGCGCGGCGCGGTTCATCACCTGCGTATTGCGACGATCTTCCATGATCAGCGCCCCCCGGTCAGCAGCGGTGAAAGGATCAGGCAGGCCGGCCAGCGCGTGGCAAAGGCCTGGCGCATGGTGCGGCCCGCGATGAAGGCGGCCTCATCCAGCCTGGTCATGGTGTGGTGTTCAATCCCCATGCTGTCCAGGATCGGGCGCATGGTGCGGCAGACAATCGCCTGGCCTGGGTTGAATTCCCCAAGCGTGCCGCGTTCGCTCACCATCATCAGCACGGGGATTTGGCCAGCAACAACAAGGGAAGCGAGAACATTTGGCAATGTTGCGAAGCCCGAGGTCTGCATCAGCACAATGCCGCGCATCCCTGCCATGGTGGCGCCGGCGACAATGCCGATCGCTTCTTCCTCTCGCGCGGCGGCGAAGGTGGTGAAATAGGGATCGGCGTGGCAGCCTTCGATCAGGGGGCGCAGCACATTATCCGGCACATAGGTCACAAGCCGAACATTGTTATCCTTGAGGGCCTGGCGGACGATGCCATGCCAGCTTGGCGCGCTTTCAGCGGCACTCGACATGATGGGCGTTTGCTCCGTTGCAATGAGAAGGGCTGAGTCTATGGCGAGAGCATTTTCAAGCCAAGTGGACACACTTGGCGACTCGGAAAATGCGACCAAACAACAGCCGTGCGCCCGCCAAGCGTGACCTAACTCAAGGCACCGGCACATCCAAAAGCCAAGCCGTCGCCGGGAAGGCAATGGCGGCGATGATGGTGGTGAACAGCACGGCGGCGGAAGCTTCCTCCGCGCCCACACCCTGGCGTTGCGCCAGCAGATAGGCATTGGTCGCGGTCGGCATCGCCGCCAGCAGCACGCCGCAAATCACCCAAAACGGATCAAGCGCGAGCCAGCTGCCCAGCACGAACCAGACCAGCGCCGGGTAGATGAACAGCTTCGCCGCCGTAATGCCGAAAGCGACCGCGAAAAGCTGCCCGCCTATCTTCAACCGCGCGAGTGTGCCGCCAAGCGCAAATAGCGCCGTCGGCCCGGCAGCATTGCCCAAGAAGGACAGGAAGCGTTCAAGCGGCGCCGGGATGGGTAGCTCAAGCCCAGCGGAAAGCGCGCCAAGCGCGATGGAAAGGATTACCGGGTTCCGCAACAGGCCACGCAAGCCTCCCATCACGGCTTTCAAACCTGCCCCCTTCGCGGAGGGCGCCATCAGCATGGATCCAAGCGCGATGATCACCGCCACTTCCGCGACAATCGCCATGGCAACCGGCCCCGCGATGCGCGGCCCCAGCATGGGCAGCATCAGCGGCGGCGCCAGATAGCCGACATTGCCCATGGCGGCGGCAGCGCCAAAGGCGGAACCGATGCGGATATTGCCGCGCGCGATGCGCCCGATCAGCATTGCGCCGGCGAAGATGGCAAGACAGGCGCCCAGATAGCCAGCGAAATAAATGGCATCGAAGCTTTCGCGCAAAGGCTGAGCTGCCATCAGCTTGAACAGCATCGCCGGCAAAGCGACGTTGAAGCTGAAAAGCCCAATCGCTTCCATCGCCGTCGCCGGCATCCATTTGCGCTTCGCCGCGGCGAAACCAAAGGCCACCACCGCGAAAATCGGCAGGCAAAGAGCGAGGAAGGCAAGCACGGCTTCGGACCCTAACCCGGATCAGCCGCGCGGCGAAACATGGCGGGGCTATTGCGCCTTGGCGCTGGCTTCGCTGCGCGTCGCACCCACGCGGGAAGCGAGCGACGCGGCCAGGAAATCATCCAATTCACCATCCAGCACCGCTGCCGGATTGCCCTTTTCAACGCCGGTCCGCAGATCCTTCACCATCTGATAGGGTTGCAGGACGTAACTCCGGATCTGGTGGCCCCAGCCGATATCAGTCTTGCCGGCCTCAGTCGCCGCATTCACCGCTTCGCGCTTGGACAATTCCAATTCATAAAGCCGAGCCTTCAGCATGCCCATGGCAATGGCACGGTTGCGGTGCTGGCTGCGATCCTGGGTGGAAGCCACCACAATCCCGGTCGGGATATGCGTGAAGCGCACGCCGGATTCGGTTTTGTTCACATGCTGCCCGCCGGCCCCCGATGCGCGGAAGGTATCGGTCTTCAAATCCGCCGGGTTGACCTCAATCTCGATCTTATCATCCACCACCGGATAAACATAAACCGAGGCAAAGCTGGTATGCCGGCGCGCCGCTGAATCGAATGGGCTGATGCGCACCAGGCGATGCACGCCGCTTTCGGTCTTGAGCCAGCCATAGGCATTGGGGCCGCTGATCTGGATGGTGGCGGATTTCAGCCCCGCCTGTTCGCCCGCGCTTTCTTCCGTCAGCACCACCTTATAGCCATGCTGTTCCGCCCAGCGCGAATACATGCGCATCAGCATTTCCGCCCAATCCTGCGCTTCCGTCCCGCCGCTGCCGGAATTCACTTCCAGAAAGGCGTCATTGGCATCCGCTTCGCCAGATAGCAGGCTTTCGATTTCGCGCTTCTTCGCTTCAGCGGCCAGGCGCACCAAATCCGCCGTCGCTGCATTGGCCGTATCGGCATCACCTTCCGCTTCGGCCAATTCAATCAGGCCAAGCGCATCGGCGACATCGCGTTCCATACGCTTCACACCATCAATCTGTTCGGAAAGCCGCCCGCGTTCGCGCATGACGCGCCCCGCTTCGTCAGCATTATTCCACAGCGTCGGGTCTTCGACCCGCGCATTCAATTCTTCGAGACGACGGACAGAGGCATCCCAGTCAAAGATGCCTCCTCAGCAGGGACACCGAAGCGGTGATCTGCTCGTGCAGGGTTTGGGCGTCAGCGCGCATGATGCGGGGCTAATAGAGCCCGCCGAGGTCCCTGTCGAGGCGGTTGGCCCCCGGCGCGCCGGGCGAGCCAGAACCATCGGCGCGTTCGCTGATGAATTCATCACGCCAACGCTGCGTGCCATTCTCTGTGCCGGGGCGGAAGGGTTCCATGATGCTGCCATTGCCGACCGCCACGCGCATCAGCGTCACGCCGGGCGGGCGGCGGAAGGGCACGGGCGGGCTGCCGGCCAGCGCTGCGCCCACCACTTCGCGGAAAATCGGCGCGGCATTGCTGCCGCCGGTTTCGTTATTGCCAAGGCTGCGCGGATCATCAAAGCCTATCCACACCGCAACAACGATATCGGGCGTGAAGCCGACGAACCAGTTATCCTTGAAATCATCCGTGGTACCCGTCTTGCCCGCTACGGGCCGGCCAAGCCGCGACCCAATCGCATTGGCCGCCGTACCGCGCGCCACCACGCCTTCCAGGATGCTTACCATCTGATAGGCCGAAATCGGATCGGTTGCGCGCGGCCTTTCGCCCGCTTCCAGCCGCGGAGGGCCGGCTTCGGGGCCGGAAGCGCAAGCGGCGCAGGCGCGTTGATCCGCGCGCCAAATCACGCGCCCGCGCCTGTCCTGCACGGAATCGATCAGCGTCGGCGTCACGCGAAAACCGCCATTGGCAAAGGCGCCATAAGCCGCGGCCATGCGCAGCACGGTAGTCTCCCCAGCGCCGAGCGACATCGCCAAATAGCGCGGCATATTGTCAATCACGCCAAAGCGCCGCGCCGCGTTGGAAACTGCCGCCATGCCGATGTGATCCGCCAGCCGCACCGTCACCAGATTGAGGCTGCGTTCCATCGCGCTCCGCATGGTGACCCAGCCATTATAGGTATTGGCATTGTAGTTTTGTGGGCGCCACAGCCCCTGCGGCGTCATGATTTCCACCGGCTCATCAGGGATTTCCTGATTGGGTGGAATGCCCTGTTCCAGCGCGGCGATATAGACGAAGGGCTTGAAGGAAGATCCGGGCTGGCGCTGCGCCTGCGTTGTCCGATTGAACCAGGATTTTTCGAGCGACCACCCCCCCACCATTGCCATGACGCGCCCGCTTTGCGGATCAAGCGCCACCACAGCACCTTCGGCCAAGGGAATTTGCCGGAGTGCGAGGCGTTCCGGCCGCGCCGGGCGATTGCGCTGGGCAGCTTCGGCGGGCAGGGTTTCCACCAGCACGACATCGCCGGGGTTGACCACATCCTGCACGCGGCGCGGTTCAGCACCCAATCGCCCATCGGGCAAAACGGGGCGCGCCCAGGGGCGCAAATCTTCCAGGTAAAGCGTGCCCTGTTGCGGTTCCGCCGGGCGACGCGGGTCGCGCCGTTCCAGCCAGCCAAGGCGGGCTTCCTGGGGCCTGACCTCCAGCACTACCGCCATGCGCCATTCGGGCAAAGCGCCGGGCGGGCGCGGTGCGTCGGCCAGCGCCGGCATCCATTCCGTGGTGGTCGCGGAAATCCGCGCGACCGGCCCGCGCCAGCCGCCGCGCCGGCGATCATAATTCATCAGCCCTTCGCGCAAGGAACGTTCGGCAGCCGCCTGGATGGCGGGTTCAAGGCTGGTGCGCACCACCAGGCCACCCATGGTGGTTTGCTCAACCCCGAAGCGCTGGATCAATTCGCGGCGCACTTCTTCCGTGAAATGCTGGCCGACCTGCAATTGATCGGGCCGACGCAGTGGCCGCGCCAGCAGCGATTCGGCCCGCGCCGCGCGGGCTTCTTCCGCGCTGATCGCGCGGTCTTCCAGCATGCGTTCAATCACCCAATCGCGCCTGGCCTTGGCGGCATCGGCGCGGCGGATCGGGTGATAATTATTCGGCGCCTTGGGCAGGGCGGCAAGGTAGGCAACCTCGGCCACCGTCAATTCATCCAGGCTCTTGTTGAAATAGACCTGCGCGGCGGCGGCAACGCCATAGGCCTGTTGGCCCAGAAAAATCTCGTTCAGATAAAGTTCGAGGATGCGATCCTTGCTCAGCGCCTTTTCCATGCGCAGCGCCAGAATCGCCTCCCGCGCCTTGCGCGCGAAGGACCTGTCCGCGCCGACCAGCATGTTCTTCGCCACCTGCTGGGTGATGGTGGAAGCGCCACTCATGCGCCTTCCGCTGCCATATTGCTCGGCGGCCTGGATCACGGCGCGCAGAATGCCCAAGGGATCAACCCCGGCATGGTCGCGGAAGCGCTGATCCTCGGCCGAGATGAAAGCCTGCTGCACGCGCTGCGGAATCGCCTCGATCGGGACGAAGATGCGCCTTTCCTGCGCCAATTCTGCCATCAGACGGCTATCGGCGGCGTAAATCCGGCTCATTTGCGGGGGTTCATATTCCGCGAGCCAACCGTAATCCGGCAAATCCTGCGCGAAATGGTGATAGGCACCATAGCCCGCGATACCGCCCGCCAGCATCACCGCCGCAGCCAGGCTGAACATCCAGCGAAACACGCTGAAGCGCCGCCGGCGCTGGGGACGCTTTTCCCGCTTTTGCTTGGGCGGGGGCTCGGCGCGTGGCGGTTCAGCCCCTGGCGCGGCGCGCTGAGGGTCAAGTGGTTGATCGGCGCGCAATTCCGGCGAAGTCATGATGGCGCCTGATACACTTTCCCGCGCCAAAGTGCGACTGCATCGGCTTTGTTTTTTACGCTGGCGCCACGCGCGGGGCGGAAGGCAGCCATGCTTCCACCGCGCGCGCCAGGCTGGCGGCGATCAGCGCGCGGTGTTCGGGCTTGCGGAGCGCTGCCTCATCCCCCGGATCGGAGAGGAAGCCCATCTCCACCAGGACCGAGGGCACTTCTGGCGCCTTCAGCACAATGAAGCCGGCTTCACGCCTGGGTTTCGGGAGCACGTCCACGGCGCGGGTCAATTCGCGCACGGCCACGCGGGCGAAGCGGGTGGAATCCCCGCGCGTTTCCTGGCGCATCAGGCTGAGCAATATCGCCTGCACTTCGGGCGGCACGGAAGGCAGGCTAAGCCCGCCGGCCAGATCGGCATTGTTTTCGCGCTGGGCAAGGGCTTCGGCTAGCGGGTCGCTCGCGGTCTCCGCCAGGGTATAGACACTCGCCCCCTTGGCACCGGGGGCGGAATCGGCATGGAGTGAGATCAACAGCGCGGCATCGCGCGTGCGGGCAAAGGCCACACGATCCGCGAGTGAGATGAATTCATCGCGGTCCCGCGTCATGGCGACGCGGCAATTGCCGCCTTCCTGCAAGCGGCGCCGAAGTGCCTGCGCGGTGGCG